>PTKD01000001.1 GCA_002938115.1 Alphaproteobacteria bacterium MarineAlpha9_Bin7
CTACCAAGTTAACGGGCTGTGTTGGCCCTGGCGATATGCCGCCTTCGCGACGTAGTAGGGGATGCACCCGGAATGAGGATTTTATTTTCTTGCAACAGTAAAGCAGATTGGCGCCAGTTGCGTATTGAATCTTCGAAGATTTTATAGGTTATATTATTTGTTTCTTGGAGGAAGTAGGAAAACCAGCGGCGTGATATAGTGTAGCACTACTTTATTGTAGACGTGGTCAACGTTCCATATTTTTGGACAAGTCAAAATAAGTGGGATGACCATGAGCCCTGATACCAAGAAATGGTGTTCATATGAGTGCTAATGGAGCCAGAAAGACTGCCGTCATCACCGGTGCAGCAGGCGGTATTGGCCGTATGCTTGTGTTGGCTGCACTTGACGCCGGCTATCGAGTTGCTTTGCTTGATCGTGACAGGGATGGCCTGGATCGGGTCTGTGCCGAGGTGGTGGAGCCAAATCGACGAAATTGCGTATTGGCCTACCCGACTGATGTTGCTCGGGAAGAAGATTGCGTGGAGGCCGTGAAGCACGCGGCCGGAGAGTTCGGGGAGATTAGTGCACTAGTAAACGCAGCCGGTATTGGGATGGTCGTAATAAGAGATTCTCACATGGTTGAGCCAGTGCGTTTTGATGAGGTCAGCGTGGAACACTGGGATCATTTTTTTGCCATAAACACCAAAGCCCCCTTTCTGATGGCCAAGGCAGTATTGCCCTATCTTATCGAGTCTGGTTGGGGGCGTATCGTAAATGTGACCACCAGCATGGACACCATGCATCGGGCCGGTTTCTGTCCGTATGGCCCGTCCAAGGCGGCACTTGAGGCAGCGACTGCCATCTGGGCGCAAGAGCTCAACGGGACCGGGGTGACCGTCAACGTTTTAACGCCAGGCGGCCCCACGGACACGGCAATGCTTGGCCAAAAACTGCCTTTCTCTCGCAGTACTATGATAAAACCTGCCGTAATGAAGGCGCCGCTGAAATGGCTTTTGTCGCGCCATTCTGACGGTGTGAACGGGCGCCGATTTATCGGACGGTACTGGGATCCAAAATTGCCAGCTGACTTAGCCGCAGATGCTGCTGGCGGGCCGGCTGCTTGGCCGGGGGCCGGGCAGGCTGGAGTATGGCCAACCACGGATGAATGAAGGGCGTCGTGACCGCTTTTTGTATGAGTTGTAAGGCAACGGGGGATTGGAGATATGGATATTGAGTCCGCGAGGGGTCGGGCTGTCGTCGTGCAGCCAGAGGAGGGGCCATCCTATTGGCAACCGGTACCCGCAAATGGTTTCAGCACAATCAAATTGACACAAGAAAACACTGGGTGCGATGTTCTCTCGTCTGGTTTTCAGACGATTGCTGCAGGTGGTCGTGTACGCGCTCATTCGCATGCCGATCAGATTGAATTGCAGATATGCTTTCAGGGTAAAGGTACGGTCGTAGTTGCCGATCAGGAACACCCGCTATGTGCAGGCACCACTTGCTTTTTGGGTCCTGGCGTTCGCCACGAAATCATAAATGAATCTAGTACTGAGCTAGTTATGTTGTGGGTAATTGCTCCGCCCGGGTTGGATAATTTTTTTGCCGAGATAGGCCGCGTCAGGCAACCGGGTGAGATGACCCCAGAACCTTTCCCGCGGTCTGCCGATATTCGCTCAATAGAGCAGGAGAGTGGCTTTCGCGACGTAGAATAGGAAGTTGTCAACTTTTTTGCTGCAAAACTACCTGCTTAATTTATGTCCCTTGGCTTTGGCTGTCGGGGCATGCTCCGGGAAGAGTGCCTGTAATCCCGACGCAGAAGCCTCGGAAACCCCGCGTTCTGTTATCAGGCCGCTAATTAAGCGGGCCGGCGTGACGTCAAAGGCGTAATTAGCGGCGTTGGTGCCGTCAGGTGTGAGTTGGACCGTGGCCAACGACCCATCCACGTTTCGCCCGGTGATATGCGTCACTTCACGGATGGCACGCTGCTCGATGGGTATTTCATTTAAACCATCGCTTATCGACCAATCGATGGTAGATGACGGCAATGCAACATAGAATGGTATGTCGTTATCCGTTGCTGCTAGAGCCTTTAAGTAAGTCCCAACTTTGTTCGCCACATCTCCCTTGGCAGTTGTTCGGTCGGTGCCAACAATACATAAATCTACCTCTCCTTTTTGCATGAGATGACCACCTGCATTGTCGGCAATGACGGTGTGGGGAACGCCGTGCTGGCCTAGTTCAAAAGCTGTCAAAGCTGCACCTTGATTCCGTGGCCGAGTTTCATCAACCCAAACATGAATTAACAAACCAGCGTTGTGGGCCGCGTATATGGGAGCCGTTGCGGTGCCCCAGTCGACGGTTGCAAGCCAACCAGCATTGCAGTGAGTGAGAATGTTGATTGGTTTTCCCATCGGTTTGCGGTCCGAAATTGTTACAAGAAGCCCAAACCCATGGCGTCCAATGGCCTGGTTTGTTTCGATGTCTGCAGTACACATATTGGATGCATGGGTGTATGCAGTGTCGACACGAAATTTTCCTTCGATATTGCGGAGTACTCGCCGCATTTCGTGAATCGCCCATCGCAGATTTATCGCAGTTGGCCGAGTGTGTTCAAGCAGCTCGCATACTCGATCCAAACCGCCATCCGATGCGTCTTCGCGCATGCCAAGGCAGATCCCGTATGCCGCAGTGGCACCAATTAGCGGAGCGCCGCGCACCATCATAGTGCTGATGGCTCTTGCGGCGTCGTCTGCTGTTTCTAGTGTGCTGATCTTGAAGTTGTGTGGCAATTGGGTTTGGTCGATGACGTTGACGCGCCACCCATCGTCCCCGACCCAAATAGTGCGATACTGCGTGCCATTCACTTTCATGCGCTGGCTTTCTTTGGTGAGCTAGTGCTGGCGGTTGTCGATTTTTTATACGTGTGCACGTCTTTCTCTACAAAACCTTCGTCGATATGGTCGCGGGCGGTGGTCCAATTTTCAGTGGCGTTGTTGGCGGTCATCCATAATGCTGCCATATAAGGGATCGCCTGTATTGTTAAAATTAACAACCACAAACCGTTGGCAGGCTCGGTTATATCGCAGCGCAAGAAATAACCTACGGATACGACCACAATTAAGAGGAGTAAGGCGGATTCCGTTGCGACCATTTTAAATGCCTCGCGCAGGCCGATATTAGATACATCCTTCGGGGTTCTTCGAAAAGGTGTACCGCTTGTTATTAAGCCGCTCAGGACAGCACGGGCTACGGTATGGCTGAGCGCTAGCCCTGCCAATGCTGCTCGACACCGGTCTGCCTTGGTGCAATTCAATCGCATTGAGTAAAGCGCGTAACTGCACGCCTGTTTTGCCAGGAAGATGAACAGAACTGGTACTAAGAATATTGCCGGTGGAGTCGGAAACTGAGCGGACATTGTTGTCATCACAACGGTCCAAACCAATGCGCTGATGGTGAAGAGGAGGCCGCCTGCATCCGCGAGCCAAGGAAGCCAGCCAGCAATGAAATGGTAACGTTGGGCTGGACTTAGCTGGCAAGGACGTAATCCGAGCAAGGCTAGACCGTGGTGCTTAAGAATTTGCATGGCGCCGTAAACCCATCGAAAACGTTGGCTTTTGTATGCGCCAAAGTCATTGGGCAATTGTCCTCGGCCGAATGAATGGGGTACGTAAGCTGAATGCCAGCCGGACTCAAGTAGGCGAAGCCCTAATTCGGCGTCTTCTGTGATACACCATTCACCCCAGCCACCGACGCGCTCGAGCGCCATTTTTCGAATTAGGGTCATTGTGCCGTGCTGTATAATGGCGTCGGCTTCGTTACGTTGCACCATGCCTATCTGAAAAAACCCTGCGTATTCCCAAAAGCATTTTCGTTTGAAGTTGTTGAGGTGAGGCGACAAGTGGTCTTGCGGGGCTTGTACTAACGCTATGGATTCATCTTCAAATAGAGGGACAAGTGTGCGTAACCAGTCCGGTTCCACTACATAGTCGCTATCCACTACGGCAATAATTTCGGCTCTATTGTCGGCAAATTCGTGAGCTAGATTTAGTGCGCCGGCCTTAAAGCCCGGGCAATGATCGCGGTGAATAAAACGAAACCGAGACCCTAGATGTGCGCAGGCGGATTCAATTGGGCGCCAGCGGCTTGGGTATCGGCAATTATTGCTTATCACAATCACTTCAAAATTTGGATATTCAAGGCCAGACAAGGAAGTGAGGGTTCGTACTACAATTTCGGGTGGTTCATCGCTGCATGGTACATGTATGGAGACGAACGGAGCATGCGCCAGGGGTGAGGAACTGGTGTTATGAAACCGGCGCTGTGGCTTACGCCAAGCAACGTTAGCAACCTGGACGAGATCAGAAATGAAAAGCGCATACAATATCCATTGGCTGATTATGAGGATTAGCCAGATTGTCAAACCAAGTGGGCTCAAATAGTAGTCTGTGAGCATCATTGATGGGCACAACATCGCCGCCACGCAACCTTGGAAACAAATTCCAATCAACAGTGCTTGTTGTATGGATATCTTTGGAAAATACTGCAGATAAATTGTCTGAATGGTTCCGCCTATAACAAGCGCAAAGAGTGCCCAATAGGCCCAGTTGGTGCGCTCCCTCACGGGGCCAATCAGCTCCCATTTAGGGTTCCGGCGAGAATCAAATATCCCCCAGTGTGCACCCACCCTGCCTTCTATGGCTGTTTTCCAGGGTTGGTCATAAGCTTCAAGTAACACGTAGTCGATATTGTTTTCTTCGGCATAGGAAAGAAAATTGCGAACAAAATAGGCTTGATTGGTACGGGAAGGTTTTGCACCTCCGATGCGCCTACCCGCCGAGGGCCAACCGACTTCTGTTAGCACAATCGGTTTGTCTGGATACGCTTCCCGCAGCTGTTGTAGGCGGTGATCGATGTACGGGATTGCTTGGTTGACCGGAACACCTTCCCAATAGGGCAAAATGTGCACCGCAAGAAAATCTGTGGCGGCAGCCAGCATCGGATGGTCAAGCCAAATATGCCAGGGCTCCGCAGTGCTCACAGGTTTTCTGGTGGCAGCACGTACCAGTCTGATGTGGCTTCGAAGTGTATCTGGTGTAACTGAGTTGCGGAGTAGTGCCTCATTCCCGACCAGTACGCGTGTAACATTTTCTTGCCCTTGTGCAAGCCCAATCAGAGCTGAAAGTTCACCTCTATCGTGTTCCGGATCCACCCCAATCCAAGCGCCAGCCAACACTTGAATGCCCATATCGGCCGCTTGTTCAGCAAGATCGAGCATAGGCCCCTGCATACTATATGTTCGGATCAGGTTGGTGATACCAGCCAGCTGCCGGGTGTCACGGGCAACCGTGGACGCTTGCGGTAGCGTGTCGGTAGGGCTTTGATGATGTTCGTAGGGGCTGTAGGCAATCCCGCCAATCGGTCCATTCCAACTTGGAAAGAAATTTGGAGGATTGAATGTGAACCACAAGATGAAGCTGGCTACCGCAGGCAGTAAAACGGCGACACCATTCTTTATGACTTTGTGGCTCGGTGTGGAGCAGCGCCCGTTGTGAGGATTTGCGTGTCGGGAAGGCACTTCGCTATTGCCTTATTGCTTGCCAACTCGAATCAAAGCTTTGCAGCAAAAGCGTGTGTAATTCGTCTAATCGGCCGAGTGCCGGTCGTGCCGGGCGGAGCCCTCTTTGGAAACCGGAAATTGTGAATGGCTCCAAAAGAGCTTCATCACGCACAAAAATATGCACCGGTGTGACCCAACGCGCATCCGCGCCAGCCACCAATGAAGGAGGTTGGTGGTCGCCGACCGCGATGACGATGGGATTTTGATCAGCGGTTATTCGCAGAAGACCACCCAGTAACTCTAGGTCATACTTTATTGCTGTGGTGTAGGCAGGTTGAAAATTGCTCCAGTCAAGGGAGTTCTGTAACGCATTTGAGAGCGTTTCCTCCTCATAGGGTGTAGACGAGAGTACGCGCCACCAGTCGGATTGGTAGGGAGGCATTGGGGCGAATGGCATGTGGCTACTAATAGTAGCGAAGAAAGTAAAGAGTGGGCGTCGATTTCTCTTGTGACCCTCGGCTCGGTAGAATTGGGCAAAACTATATTGGTCTGGTATTTCCCACCAACCAAAGGCAGGACCCCGATATTTAAGTGAAGCGGCGTCCCAGATTTTGTTGTAGTTATAAAATGCGCCCTCAGGCCATGCCATCTTTAGTCCCGGCATCAACGCAACCGCGCGATACCCTGCATTTTGGAAATATTTTGCAAGCGTTTGGCGATCGGTGGTTAGCAAAAGTTGATACTCATGTTGCGTAGTAATCCAGGTCCCAGTCATCAGTGTGGCATGTGAGAGCCATGAGGCGCCGCCGAACGTTGGGCTCTCATACAGAGCCGTTACTGCATGCCAGCCATCTTTCTCTACGTTCTTTGCAAGGGCATCAATAGATGGTGCCAGTGCTTTGTCATGGTCCAACGTGTCAAAAACTACTGCCCCGTACGACTCGAGGAAAATCAGATAGGCATCCTTACCTTCGAGTCGAGAAAGATCGGAACTTAGGTTCGGTTGTGCCGCAAACTGATCATTTACTGAGTGGCCCGTGACGGCATCGTAAATAAAATTCAACTGACGGATGTAGGTCAAGCTCACTGGAACTGAGAACCATCTTTCGGTGGTGATTGTCCGACTCGTCATCCCAACGACATAAAGCGTCAATGCCGACGCTGCCAAGCCGATTAGGCTGGCGCGCAGTAACGGTTTTTCTGTAGCTTTGATGATTACGGTTATTGCCCACCAAAGGCCAAAGAATAAAGCGGTGATACCAACGATGATGCCCAGCACAATAGTGACGATTAACCACAATTCGTTGGCATCTAAGATCATTAACGCCACTCGCGGAAAGTGTTTTGCATCCCAGTAGAGGTTGATAGGGCGACCGTACAGGGCGGGCGCTATCACATCAGCGTATCGGCCAAGAGCCAGTATTACGAACGTTATCGCCATAATTTGCTGAGCACGCACTTGCGTGCCTCCAAACCAAGTGCGTCGTACAGCAAGGAGCAGTAAAATCGCTGACATCTCCACCGATAATTCCGGCCTGAGCTGAATCCACGGCGTAGGCCAAACGTTATGAAAACTTAGTGAGAAATTTAGCGCTGACACAGCAAAAAGCACCAAGAACGCTTGCAACCAACCAAACATATCAGGTCAATTCGGCTGTTTTCTCGGGGTCGCTATTGTTGGACCGCTTCAAGTTCGATGATCAATTGGATTTCATCTCCCACCCACCCGTTGGCTACCGCATAATTCATATCGTAGGAGCTGCGCCGAAAGGAGCCACGTGCTGAAATGCCGATGGTGTACTTCTTGTGACCGAATGGGTAGATCCCACTTTTGTTCCAGGTTATATCTAGGTTCATGGGCAGAGTTTTTCCGGTGAGCGTTAAAAGTCCGTTTACTATGCCAGTACGCTCCCCGGTTCGTTTACTTGAGGTGCTAGAAAAGGTCATCTCCGGAAATTCTCGGACATTTAAAAAGTCAGCGCTACGTAGATGATCATCTCGTTTTTTGTGGTTTGTGAATAGGCTATCAGTATGGATCAGCACGTTGAGTTCTGATAGCAACAAAGAATCTTCATCGAAAATAAATTGGCCTTCTGCTTTCCGAAACATGCCAAGTATTTTTGCGTAACCAATATGCTCAACTAAAAAACCGATACTGAAGTGATCTGAGTCAATAATATATTCGGCTGGCGCCGCTTGTGGTTGGCTGAGTCTTATGCCTAAAAGAAAAGCCGCGGTGATTGTGCAAGCGGCTAAGGTGAAAAATCGATTGATTGCACTCATAAGGAATCTCCCGTCGGGGAAGTGGTAGTGAGTAGGAAAAATATATCTCGTCCAAATGATATAATTAGAAAACTCAGTGCAACACCGTTGACGCTACTGGCCGTAAATGGTTCTACGATGGGGCAAAGGGCAAATAATAGTGCCATGGATTGAGTTGCACATGCTGCCTGGCGAAGTCGGCTTGGCGGCAAGGATCGTCGAAGTGCGTGCACGGGCCAACTTGCGATCATGAACAGATAACGCATGACGCCTGCTAGCAACACCCAGGCGCCTACTTTGTCGTATTCCCAAACAAGTACAGCGAGGATCAAAATAAACGCAGCATCAACCTCCATATCAAAGCCCGCGCCAAAAGCACTTTGTATGTTTAACCGACGGGCGATCCAGCCATCGATCCCATCGAATACAAAAGCCGTTGCCGCAAGCGATAGTAACAACCACAAGCCTGCGTCGGTGATCATTGAAGAATGTCCAACTACGCCTGCAAAAAGAGCTACTATAACAGCGCGGGCGAGCGTGATGCGATTCGCCGCTCCAAATTCTTTTCGTGGAACGTGGTGCCGCAGTTGAATCAACACCAATATACTTATCGCCGCGTACACCCCAAGAGCTTGAAATAAGGATTGTAAAGGGAGGCCCCATAGAAACTGGAATGCGTGAACTCCTGCAAACAATGCCACCATACCGAGGCCAAAGTTTGCAAGAGTGCCTGCGTTGGGCGAGTACAGCACTGAAAATATGACCCAGTTTCTTGTTAAGAGTGGCAAAGTAGCTCCAATCCCAGTTAAGGGCGACTAACATGCCGCTTATTTTGCTCCGAAGACAAGAGTTAGTGGCTACTGTGACAGTGTGATTCGTCGACGCTGATCGACGGGTAACTTTGTGGAGGCATATGCTTATGAAGAACGAAAATGGCGCCTGGGCGTATTGGGTGCAGGAGCCTGGAAGGAGTAAATTGGTATCCATGTCGTTGGCGAAGCCAGCGGAACACGAAGTGAGAATTCGAACACTTTATAGCGCTATCAGTTTAGGTACGGAACGACTCGTCTTTTCCGGCGCCGTTCCGGAGAGTCAGTACGAGTCCATGCGTGCGCCCTTCCAAGACGGAGATTTCCCTGGTCCTGTAAAGTACGGCTACTCAAACGTAGGGCGTGTCGAAGCAGGGCCACAGGAGTTGATCGGGCGCGTTGTGTTTTGTCTTTATCCGCATCAAGATAATTATGTTGTGCCGCAGGATGCCGTGGTGCCGGTGCCGAAAACAGTGCCTGCAACACGCGCTGTATTAGCCGCAAATATGGAAACTGCCATCAACGGGTTGTGGGATGTGCCACCAGTCGTTGGTAGCAAGGTCATTGTAGTGGGAGCCGGTGTGTTAGGATGTTTGATGGCGTATCTTGTGAGCAAGATACCTGGTGTCGAAGTACAGCTGGTCGACATTGATTCGGAAAAAGCATCAGTGGCCAAGGCGTTTGGCATTCAGTTCGCTGAACCTGGCTTGGCGTCAAGTGAAGCAGACATGGTAATTCACGCATCCGGTACCTCTGAAGGCCTGGCTACGGCCTTCCAGTTGGCGGGTTTTGAGGCAACGATTTTAGAGATGAGTTGGTTTGGGAGTCACACTGTTTCCTTGCCTCTGGGTGAATCATTCCATGTGAAAAGATTGCGACTGCAATCCTCCCAGGTTGGTACTTTGGGAACAACACAACGCGCGCGTTGGGATCGTCGCCGGCGTCTCATTTTAGCACTTGAACTCCTTACTGATGAAATGCTTGACAAGTTGTTTTCCGGCCAGAGTGACTTTGAAAATTTACCTTCGACGATGGAAAGGCTGATGTTGGAGCCGCAGGGGCACTTATGCCACAGAGTTGTTTATCCTGGGGCAGATGTGAATGCTTCTTCAGGTGAGGGGGGTGAGTAATGTACAGTTTATCAGTCCGCGATCATTTTATGGTTGCGCACAGTTTTGATGGAAGAGTTTTTGGTCCTGCACAAAGATTACACGGCGCGACATACGTGGTTGATTTGGTGTTCAAGCGACGAGAGCTCGACGACAATGGCTTGGTAGTTGATATTGGACTAGCTGGCACTGTTTTGCGGGAGGTATTAGACGATTTGAATTATCGCAATCTTGATGATGAGCCCGATTTCTCTGGCTCCAATACTACTACGGAAATGCTTGCTGGGGTGATTTTTGGGCGAATGCGTCAACGAATTGAGGTGGGAGCACTTGGCCCAGAAGGTTCCACCCTAACTGGAATGTCAGTTACTCTGCATGAGTCTCATCTGGCGTGGGCGCGTTATGAGGCCGACTTCAGCATTCCAAGCGAATAAAGATGCTACTGGGTATAAACCTAAGTTGCCCGATTTCTGAAATGATTTCGCGTTGGGTGTAGGGTGTGTGGGTGTGCGTTCGCTTCATTTCGTTTTGCCCGGTGATCCTGATGCCCTAACGGGTGGATATATTTACGATAAGCGCATTATCGATGGATTGCGGAGCAACGGTCGGAAAGTTTACCGTCATTTACTGCCAAATGGTTTCCCGTTCCCCAACGCCCGTACCCTGGAGGAGTCATCAAGAATTATTCGTAGAATTCCAGACGATAGTCTTGTGGTGGTTGATGGACTTGCGCTGGCGCCTCTGTATCAGCTAATCGGTGAGGAAGCAGCGCGCCTCATTTTGATTGGATTGATTCACCACCCGCTTTCCGAGGAAACAGGCATCTCTGCCGCTCAAAACTCCTTTCTTCGAATCCAGGAGCAACGCGCCTTAGCCGCTTGCGCACACATTGTCGTGACAAGTTCGACCACGGCGTCCACCTTGATCTCGGACTATGATGTTACCCCGCATCGTTTGACAGTGATCGAGCCAGGAGTCGATCTAGCACCTCTTGCATCGGGATCCTGTGACGACACCCTAAATCTTCTCTGCGTGGCTACCCTAACCCCGCGTAAAGGTCATGAGTTGCTACTCAATGCTTTAGCGCCGCTGCAGGACTACTCATGGCGAATGTCTTGTGTGGGTGATCTAGAGAGAGATATGGCGACGGCCACCCGAGCACAGCAGTGTGTTACGAGACTTGGGCTTGCCGATAGAGTTGTGTTCCACGGAGCACTTGGCCGATCTGAGCTTGCCGAACAATATCACTCTGCCGATCTATTTGTATTGGCTTCGAGATACGAGGGTTATGGTATGGCTTTGGCCGAGGCGTTGGCGTGTGGCCTGCCTATTGTGGCCACTTGCGTTGGCGCGGTTCCAATCACTGTGCCGTCCAACGCAGGTCTATTGGTCCGACCGGACAAGAGTAAGGCGTTGACTTTTGCCCTCAAGAGATTTTTTACGGAGCCAAGGCTCCGTGAACGTTTAAGGGCAGGAGCTAGGGCTAGCCGGGTGCGACGTAGGTCGTGGGATGTCGCTGTGCGGGGGATGGAAAAGCAGGTATTTGGTTTGTTTATAAAATGAACGGTTTTTCCGCGGCATGGCTAGATTTGCGGGAGCCCGCCGATGTAGCGGCCCGTGCACCCGAGCTATTAGAGAGGCTAAGCGAGTGGTCGGGTCAACACGAGCACGTTACTGTGGCTGATCTTGGTTCAGGAACAGGGAGTTGCTTGCGTGCGATTGCGCCGCACATGAGTCCGCGTCAGAGTTGGCGGCTAATAGACCGTTCAGGTGTGCTGCTGGACGAGGCCGTGACGCGCCTCTCGAAGTGGGCGCATCAGAGATCATTGTCGGCCCGAGTGGAGCAAAATGTCTGGCGATTTATGGGAAAGATTTCAGACTATTCTGTTGTGTTTGAGGAACAAGATCTGGCAACTGGACCTGGCAATACTGGATCCGTGGTTGATCTTGTTACTGTTTCTGCGGTGCTTGATTTGGTGTCGAAGGAATGGTGCAGTAATTTAGCACGGTGGTGTTCAGAAAAAGGTGCTGCTTTGTACACCTGCCTGAATTATGACGGGCAATTCCATTTTGCTCCGTCGCATCCTGATGATTCAGATGTGCGTAGCGTGGTCAATACACACCAGCGAAGCGATAAAGGAATGGGTCCGGCACTTGGTTCTAGCGCGATTGAGGTGTTGGCTGAAGCGTTGTCGGCAGCGAAATATCAATTCGTAGTTGCACCTAGTCCGTGGCTGCTCGGGTCGGATAACAGTGCTTTGCAGTCGGCTTTAGTTAGAGATTGGAGCGACTTAGTTTTTCGGCAAGGAGATAAGTACGCGGCACGAGTGTCCAGGTGGAGAAATTTTCGGATGGCCGCAATCAAAGCCCGTCAATCGCATCTGAGTGTAGGCCACGTAGATCTCTGGGCGTGGCCCAAAGCATGATAGGCGCATTCTAGAGTATTCGATTTAGAGAACGTCCTCGGAAAGTGTGCAATCGAACAAAATGTCGTTTCCTAGACGAAATTGGCGGGAATTTGGACGAAATGCCTTGTTAGCTTTCGTAGCTGCACGCAATCGAAGGCCTGGTTGACCGGCGCCAAAAAGCACCGGTGCAATAGTGATTTGGAGGCGGTCTACGGCGCCTGCTCTTACAAAGCGTGAAACAGTATCTCCGCCGCCTTCAATAAAAAGACGTTTTAGGCCGAGAGTGCACAACGCGTCTATACACGCGCTTGCGGGTAGGTTCTGTGTTTTGGAGGGCACTACCACGATTTCTACATGATTGCCCATGCGACTGTGATTGTTTTTGGCACTTGAAGCGCAAAGTACCAAGGTGCGTGCTGACGGATCCCTGAATAATGCATGCTGTGACTGAAGCCGGCGCCTGGGATCTATAACCACTCGGACTGGGTTGGCCCCCGGAACATGTCGTGTTGTAAGTTGTGGATCATCGTGACGTACGGTGTTCGCGCCAACTATAACTGCGTCAAATAAAGCGCGCATGCGATGCAGGTGAATAATATTTTCTGTCCCCGTGACGTAGTGAGAGTCTCCACTAGCGGTTGCGATGAAACCGTCCAGACTTTGGCCAAGGTGTGCGACCACAAGTTTAGAACTTTTTGGTCCACCAACTAGCGGCGAATAGAGATCGAGTAATTGGACGGCATCGTCGGATAAAGGATGTGAACAGTGCCAAACGCCTAGGCCATCAATCTTGATCATACTCGAAGTGTTGTTGAGAAGTTTGCCGCAAACTGACGACCACGCGACATCGGTGTCAATTATCGGATCAGCGTTCATCTTGTAAATCGGTAAGCGGGAACCGTGCCATATCATCTAGGATAAAGATTAATTCATTCACCATGTGTTCTATGGTGGTCTCTCCCCGTTTTGCATCGGCACGTGCAGCGTTTCCGCATGCGCCAGATTTGTGCAAGTCTTGTGCCTGCCATGCAAATCGTGCTGGGCCATTTGGTGCAATTCGATTGTATGGTTTGTCCAGCCTTATCGTGTTTGGTACGAAATTTTGCGCATGCTCCATGCGCACAGATTCAGGGCGCAAATGAAGCATCATTGATGTTTCTACCTCTCCCGCGTGCAACCCGTAACGGAGCTCGTCGTCGCTGAAAAGGCCCGACGGCGCGCCCAGTCGGAACGTGTCTGTGCCGACTACGAGCAGTTGATTTTTTGCACGTAAACGCTGTGCCACGATGTCAACGATCTGTGGCTGGCCACCATGGCTATTAAGAATCAGTATTTTTCGAATCCCTGTTTTACATACTTGTTCGCCGATTTGGACCCATAGCTTAATGAGGGTCTCCGCAGTTGCAGTTAATGTACCTGGGAAATCGCTGTGCTCGCTGCTTTCGCCAATTAACATTGGTGGGAGCGCCAAAAGAGTTAAGGTTTTGGGCGTTTTTGCTATGAGGTCGCGGACTATGCCCTCACTGATGCAGGTATCGGTATCAAGTGGCAGATGGGGACCATGTTGTTCAATAGCAGAGACAGGTAAAAGTGCAATTGTTCGTGCGGGTTCCAAAATCATAAAATCATTGGTCGTGAGATCCCGCCAATAACCGCTGGAGAGCACGGTTAGATATTTGTCTCTCGGATTTCCGACCATTGTTGCTCATCTTCAAAAGAATTTTGTGTCATTTCTGCAATTAACGTTTACTCTAACTCATCCCAAAGGTTGTCAAATGCGTCTTGCAAATCAGGCTGTTGGTCCCCAGGCTTGAGGTACATTTATAGAAACTTAAGTAACTTTCGGTCTACCGGTGCTAACTCTACTACGCTCAAAGCTGTTTCGCCGTCTTCATACGGTACCCTGGAAGGGAAATAGGGCGAGTCATTAACTGGGCCGAGCGTATGGTATAGCTCCTGGGCTGATACTCAAAGATCCCCTTAAAATAGGTTCGTATTTAGAGAATCGCTTTCGTATAGTTGGTGGAAATGAGTGGACCGAGCATGGCACCCGGCCCACTACAAGTAAACGAGGGAAGTATGATCATGTTTCGGCTTGAACCATCAAACTCGAACACTAAAGATAGAGCATAATGCGAATGCGACTTAAATGCAATGAGAATAATTCGCAATTTGGGTAGTTAACGGCGCCCCAGGCGGATCACAGGGAGGAGTGCTCATTACTTTGCGATATATACAGTCTAGGCTTAGGTGATTTCATGGTGTCTTCCAAATACAGCAGAGTTCTCATACTCGGTTCGGGACCTGCAGGTCTCACGGCGTCAATTTATGCGGCGCGCGCCAATTTACATCCCGTCTTGGTTCACGGACTACAGCCGGGCGGGCAAATGACAATTACGACGGACGTTGAAAATTATCCTGGGTTTGCAGACGTAGTGCAGGGTCCGTGGCTGATGGAACAAATGAAAAGGCAGGCGACTGCGGTCGGAACTGATATGGTGACCGACATCATTACAGAAGTAGATTTTACTCAACGGCCATTCGTCTGTGTTGGAGATTCTGGAGGGCATTATCAGGGAGAAAGCTTAGTCATATCTACCGGAGCACAGGCACGTTGGCTTGGTCTGGAGAGTGAGGAGCGGTATCAAGGTTTTGGGGTCTCGGCTTGTGCAACTTGCGATGGATTTTTTTTCCGCGAAAAAACGGTGGCGGTGGTTGGTGGAGGTAATACAGCGGTGGAGGAGGCACTCTTTCTAACAAACTTCGCATCCAAAGTTTGGCTCATACATCGACGCAATAAATTGAGAGCGGAAAAAATTTTGCAGGACCGATTGTTTGTGAATGAAAACATCGAGGTGATCTGGAACCATCGTGTCGAAGAAGTATTGGGTGGGATTGATCCGAAGGTTGTTACCGGCGTACAACTCAGAAACGTCCATGACGGAGTTATGCGCAATCTTTCAGTAGATGGGCTGTTTGTTGCGATAGGCCACACACCAAATACGTCATTATTTAGAGGCCATTTGGAGATGGATCAGGAAGGATATATTAATACCGAGTCCGGCAGCACCCGGACGAGTATCTCAGGTGTGTTCGCCGCTGGCGATGTCCAGGACAAGGTCTACAGGCAGGCCGTGACTGCAGCGGGCTCTGGGTGTATGGCCGCTCTTGAGGCGGAGAAATACTTGGCCAGTCGTGATAGCGCACAAGCAGCCGAGTGACGCAATCCAGTCCTGCCGTCATTTTAGCTAGGCCGTGACCAAGGATAACTTAGCAATCGAAAAAGATGAATTGGGATAAGCTCAGAATTTTTCATGTTGTTGCGGAAACCGGCAGTTTTACTCGTGCTGGCGGTGTGCTTAATTTGAGCCAATCTGCGGTGAGTCGACAGATTCGCGGTCTGGAGGAATCCCTAAACCTAACACTCTTCCATCGTCATGCACGGGGTTTACTTCTAACCGAGCAGGGAGAGGAGTTGTTTCAAACCGCTCGAGACGTTTTTGCAAAGCTGGCTATGACAGAAGCGAGGTTGACGGAAAGTAAGGAGCGTCCTAAGGGTCCACTGCGTATTACCACTACTGTGGGGTTTGGCTCCTTGTGGCTGACCGAACACATTGGTGAGTTTCTAGATTTGTATCCCGATATTACCGTTAGTCTTTTAGTTGCGGATGTGGAGCTTGATTTGACTATGAGGGAGGCTGACGTTGCTATCCGAGTGCAGCCACCAACGCAACCAGACTTAATACAACGCCATTTGTTTACTGGGCATTTGGGTATCTATGCAGCCCCATCGTATTTGAATCGCTTTGGCGCTCCATCGAGTGTATCGGAGTTGACGCACCATCGGGTCATTAGTTTCGGCTCGGAAATGCCGTCACCGTTCGCAGGCCACAACTGGTTGGTTGACGAAATTCATGCCATATCACCGGCGTTTGAGGCGTCTTTAACGGTCAATAATGTATACGGTATGCTTCGTTCCGTTCAGAACGGGATCGGAATTGCCACACTCCCGTCTTTTTTGTCCGATCAACAAGAAAATCTTGTGCGCATCCTAGACCGTCTCGACATCCCGTCTGCAGATGCCTATTTTGTTTATCCGTCTGAACTAAAGGATTCACGGCGCATCACAGCGTTTCGGGATTTTCTGCTGCGAAAGGTTGCCCAAACATCATTTTAAAAAATATGTTTGGCTCTCTAAGATAGTTTCTCGATAGGTGTCCCGTGCCAACCAGAACCACGTTTTTCCCAGTAAAGATCACGTAACGCTCGAGTGATGGGGCCTACCAGTCCGTCACCAATAATCTGGTTGTTTACAGTGGTGACTGGAATGATGCCGCCAGCTGTTGTTGATATAAACACTTCTCCGCTGCTTGTGATTTGCGTTGCAGGGATTGATGTGGCCGTACATCGTATCTCCAATTCAGCGCAAAGCTCGAACAATGTTCGTCGGGTCATGCCGTCCAACACGCCGCTTTCCGGCGTGGTTATGCTGCCGTTTTGGACTAAAAACAGATTGAATCCAGGGCCTTCTGTTATGTGGCCATCTCGATCTTGGAGGACGACGGTATCGCCACCGCGATCGAAGGCATCTAACAGCCCCATTTCAAAATCCAACCAGTGATAATGCTTAATTGTTGGATCAACGGACTCAGGCGGGATGCGGCAAATCGAACTAACGATCAAATGCAGGCCTTTATCTTGTTGCTGTGGGGTCGCTATCCAAACATAAGGAATACAAAAGGCGTAGAACTGGTTTTTGCAACGCCTTGGATCTCGAATTCCGAGTGGTGGCACCCCTCGAGTCATGATGATTTGCACGTACGCATCCTTGAGACCTGTGCGGCAAACACACTCGTTCATTATGGAATGAATCTGGTTGCGGCTGTACGGACAAGTCATTCTTAGTTTGGCAACGTTTCTTTCAAATCGATCCAGGTGATCATCTAGTCTGAAAAAAAGCCCGTCCCAAACCGATATTGTGTCCTGATTGGCATCAGAGCGTAAGAAACCCCAGTCTAGAATAGGAATTCGCGCCTGGTTTATCGGCTGGTATTCTCCGTCGATGAAGGCGACCCCGGCTTTGTGCTGGTTTGACATCGGCATCCCTACGCCCGCGCATGCGTTGTTAGATAAATTGTTTCAAATTATCCCGTATTTTTGCAATCCGCTTCGTAGCATTTTCTAAAATAATTGATCAGCAGGCCCGGTAGCAGGTCCATTTCGAAAAAGGGTTCTGCGCCAGCCTGAGACAAAGAGTGCGCAAGATCGGAGGACGCATGTTCGGCACCCGAGTAGCCAAATACCTTCATGCCGGCGGCTCGCGCGCCGGTGACGCCAGGCACGCTGTCCTCTATCACTACGCAGGCATGAGGTCTGATATCGAACTGAAGTGCAGCATGCAGAAATAAATCGGGATATGGCTTTCCACGGCGCACTTGCTGAGTGCTAAATAGTGCGTCTCCAAAGTGGTGTCGCAGTCCTGTTACAGTCAATGAAAGTTGAATTTTTTCAGGAGCACCTGATGACGCAACGCATTTCGGGAACAGGATCCGGTCGAGAGCCCCACTAATCCCAGAAACTGGCTCGAGGTGTTTGCGAAAAGCTGCATAGGTCTCGGCACGAAGGCGTTCGCAAAAACCATCTGAAAGTTTTCGACCCAAGTCCCCTTCTACCTGATCAATTATCGAGGCCAGATCTCGGCCCACAAAGCGCAAGATGGATTCTTCAAAAGTACATGGGTACCCCTCATGGGTTAGCGCTCTCGCCAATATACGATTTGCAATAGGCTCCGAGTTTACAAGCACACCATCACAATCAAAAATTACCAGAGCGGAATTCCTCGGAAGCGTTCCGACTGAGTCGGTGACGTTTGTCACATATAGAGGCTTTCGTTCTTTAGGTCCGCGTACAGATGCGCCACAAATTCGCCGTACCCGTTGTAGAGCTGGGTGGGGATACGCTCATTAGAGCCCAACATTTTTTCTGTCGACTGGCTCCAGCGTGGGTGCGGGATCTGTGGATTGACATTGGCCCAGAACCCGTATTCTTTGCTCGCAATTTCTTGCCAAAAGTTCACTGGACGTTCATCCGTGAAGGTAAATTGTTGTATCGATTTGATCGATTTGAAGCCGTACTTCCAGGGCACAATTAGTCGCAGTGGGGCGCCGTTCTGGTGGGGCAGGGGTTTGCCATACGCGCCGACTACGAGCATCGACATCTCATTAACCGCTTCGTTTATTGTTAAGCCCTCCACATAAGGCCATGGCAACCATGTTTGGCGCTGGCCTGGGGCGATGTCTGGCAAATGAAAACCGGTCATTTTTAAGTACTTTGCTCCGCTCAGTGGTCTAGCCATATCAACGAGAGATTTTAACGGAAAC
Organism: Alphaproteobacteria bacterium MarineAlpha9_Bin7; assembly: GCA_002938115.1. Classification (GTDB taxonomy): domain Bacteria; phylum Pseudomonadota; class Alphaproteobacteria; order UBA7887; family UBA7887. Next base: position 18,511 of record PTKD01000001.1, read on the forward strand.
CCAGTCCATGGCACCGCAATCGACCAGGCTTCAACACAACGATGGCGAAGCAGACGCTCTTCAAGACCCATCTTCTGAATTAACTCGTCGGCACCAAGTGTGATGGGTTTTTCAACTAACCCGTCCAGACGTAACTGCCATGGTCGAAGAGGCAGTTGCATCGCGCTTTTCCAAACATTTTTATGAGAGCCAAATTCAAAAAAATTGTTGTAAGTGGTTACGAGATGTTCTGGAGTTAGCGGACGATCCAACACATAACGATCGTTGGTGGGTGCGGGAAAAAGATTAGAGAGGGGACCTTCGGCAGCATATCCTGTAGACACGCAGAGTTTCTTTCCCAGGCTGATTCCTGTCGTGCCTAGCAGTGTTCCCGCGGCAGCGCGCTTGGCAAAATCACGGCGGTTCCAGAAAATTGTTTCCGGAGTTGCCTTGTGTTCGGGTAAAAACCAGCCTGGCGTTGTTTTTACGAGCATATCGGAACGATCGTCATGGTGGGGTTAGGTATTGTTCCGACTTTACTGACATTGGTTGGCCATGTCGCCGGACGTCCCTTAAGCATTTTTGATCCATACGGCGGAATCATGAAATACACCACCGCCGTTCGGTGGCCCAGCGTCAGCGCCAATAAGAGTATTGACTCCCAGACCGTTTTCAAAGGCGTGGTTGGGCCAAACGCTCTCAATCACCGCGACCCCGGATTGTTGACCACTGGCGACTTCGACGTGGACAATTATTTCTCCGCGCTTATTTCCAACTCGCACCTTCCTACCATCCTTTAGGTGTAAGCGTTCAACGTCGGCACCACAGAGTTTGACGGTTGGACGCGATTCCTTCTTAATCGAGGTCGTAGTCTCCGTGAAAGAGGTGTTGAGATAGTTGTGGGCGGGAGCAGTCACTAACCGAAAAGGATGCGTATCGTCAGCTGACTCAATTAGTTCCACATGATCTGGCAGTGTTGGTAGCTCACTGTGATCGGGTCCCTGCTCGGACCAATTGGGAGCAAATCTAAATTTTCCATCCTGGAACGCGAAGCCGCCCAAAAAGTGGGCTTCTTCAAAACTCGGCTGACAGTCAATCCAACGGCTTTCTTTAAGTGCGTCTGCGCCGCTCCAACCTGACTCCTTGAGGGTCTCATCGATAATTTCCCACTCCGTCATAGTAAATCCACGGTGCTGTGCGCCGAGGCGCTCGGCCAACCCACAGATTACCTCGTGGTTGGAGCGAGACTGACCGACAGGCTCGATTAGCCTAGGGCCAATCGTAATATGCTGGTGTCCCCCGGCTTGGTAGATGTCATTATGTTCAAGGAAGGTGGTCGCCGGCAGCAAAATGTCGGCATACGTGGCCGTATCGGTCATGAATTGTTCGTGTACGCAAAAAAACAGGTCTTTACGAAGCAAGCCCTCTCGCACTTTCGCCGATTCCGGCGCTACCACCGCTGGGTTGGTATTCTGCACCAACATCGCGGTCACGGGGGGCCCGTCTCCTAAATCCGTCTTATTGCCGGTCAAAATGGGACCAATTCGACATTGATCGAGCATCCGGATTGAAGGGTCGTGAGCATCGAGTCCTTCTATGAGTGTTTTGTCCCAATGATAAATGTCCTTGTTCGAATAAAATGCACCGCCCCCGGGGTGGACCCATGCGCCTGTAATTGTTGGCAGACACGCGACAGCATGGGTGTTCACGGCTCCGTTGCGAGAGCGAGAAAATCCGTAACCAACGCGAATGTAGGTGCGTTTTGTTTCACCATATAGTTTGGCGAAGTCTTCTATCTCGGATTCGTCTAGGCCCGTAATTCCGGCGGCCCACTGTGGTGAGCGGGATTTCAGGTGTTCTTCCAATCGGCTCGGGCAATCGGCAAATTTAGCCATGTAATCTCTGTTCGCATGGCCATCGCGAAATAGTACATGCATGACCGCGCATGCGAGGGCGCCGTCGGTACCGGGCATTAGAGCCAAATGCATATCGGCAACCTGGGCCGTTCGGGTGCGGTAGGGATCTACGACCACGAACTTCGCATTACGATTCTTACGCGCTTTCTGAACGTGTGTCATGACATTGACTTGGGTGGAAGCCGGGTTTCCTCCCCAAGAGACGATTAGATCTGACTCAGCCATCTCCCTGGGGTCAGGGCCGCGGAATGCTCCTACTGCGGCGTTCCATCCGGCTCCAACCAGGGTCACACAAATTGTGCTGTGTTGGCCTGAATACTTCATCACATGCCGCAAGCGGTTTATTCCGTCCCGCTGCAAAAGGCCCATAGTGCCGGCATAGTAGTGGGGCCACACTGTCTCTGGTCCATGCCGCTGAGAAGCCGTTACAAAGGCATTAGCCACTTCGTCGAGAGCACTTTCCCAGGAAATCGGTTTGAACTCTCCCAATCCTTTTTCGCCGGTACGCCGCATTGGGAAAGTCAATCTGTCTGGATGATGGGTACGCTCTGCGTAACGCGCGACTTTGGCGCACACTACGCCTGACGTATAGCTATTTTCACGTGCCCCTCGCACTTTCCCTATCCGATATTGATTGAGTACTTCCACCTCAAGCGCACATGTGCTTGGGCAGTCGTGCGGGCAAGCGGAATAACCGACGTGAATTGGCGTATCCTGATCCATTCTTCTAGGTTAACGCACTGCAAGCATTTTGGATACGCTGACATGCTTGGTGGAGCAACTCATCTGAAGTGGCATAGGAGATGCGGAAATGAGGCCCCAGTCCAAAGGCTTCTCCAAAAACTACCGCAACCCCAACCGATTTAAGCAAGTATCTGGCAAAATCCTCATCGGTTTCCATTTTGTTTCCGTCGGGAGATTTCTTGCCGATTGCACCAGCACAACTTGGATAAACATAGAATGCGCCTTCTGGCGTGCGACAAGTAATACCGTCTGCCTGGTTTAGCATGGAAACCACCATGTCCCTGCGTTTCTTAAATGCCGCATTGCGAGGTTGTATGAAAGTTTGATCACCGTTTAGTGCAGCTACCGCGGCAGCCTGCGAGATCGAGGTTGGGTTCGATGTGCTTTGAGATTGCACCTTGGCCATTGCCCCAATTAATTCCGTTGGTCCGCCAGCAAATCCGATTCTCCAACCGGTCATGGCGTATGCTTTGGATACACCGTTAACAGTCAGAGTTCGTTCATAGAGTGAGGGTTCGACTTGGGCCGGTGTGGTAAAAACAAAATTATTGTAGACAACCTTTTCGTATATGTCGTCCGAGAGTAGCCATACATGTGGATGCTGCAGCAAAACTTCGGTCAATGACTTTAGTTCGTTCTTATCATACGCGGTACCGGAAGGGTTGGATGGCGAATTCAGTATAAGCCATTTCGTTTTGGGTGTGATAGCGCGCTCAAGATCTTCTGCCGCTAGACGAAATCCAGAATCACTGCTTGTGGCGACTGGCACCGGTTCACCCCCGGCAAGTAGCACCATGTCCGGATAGGATACCCAATAAGGGGTTGGAATAATGACTTCATCGCCCGGGTTGAGTGTCGCCACAAAAGCGTTGTACATGACGTGTTTGCCGCCGACTCCGACGTTGATTTGTTCTGGCTTATAGTCGAGGTCATTGTCACGCATAAATTTGGCGCGCACCGCCTCCTTAAGTTCTACGGTCCCATCCACAGCAGTGTATTTGGTTTCACCGTTCCGCATCGCTGTTATTGCGGCTTCCTTGACATGCTCGGGTGTATCGAAGTCTGGCTCGCCTGCCCCAAGGCCGATCACGTCTTCCCCCGCTGCTTTAAGTTCGCGAGCAAGCGCAGTGACCGCCATGGTGGGAGACTGTTTAACTCGACTTAGGTTTTTAGCGAGGATTGGCATGGGTGTCTCTGAGTATAAACAATATTGGGCAAAGGCTACGCCGGTCAGCCCCACCCTTGCAACGGTAAACCAAGACGCCGTTAGATTGCAGTGATTTTATGCTTGACGCATACTTGGCCTTCAACAATTAAATTGGTGAAAAAGGAGAAGCTTGTGCAATTAGCTGCAGGTCTGGCTCGGCTTGGCACCGAAAGCGCATTTGAGCTGTTGGCCCGCGCCAAGGCTCTGGAAGCGCAAGGCCACGACATAATTAATTTGGGGATTGGACAGCCAGATTTTCGAACTCCGGATCATATAGTAGAGGCGGCGCAGCGGGCCCTTTCTGACGGTCATCATGGATACACGCCCGGGAACGGAATTTTGCCCTTGCGTGAGGCAGTGGCTGCAGACATTTCGGCATTTAGGGGCGTGGAGATAAACCCTGATCAGGTGGTCATCGTCCCAGGCGGTAAAGTTACTATGTGGTATGCGATACTCATGTTTGGCGAGCCAGGAGCTGAAATCATGTATCCCAACCCAGGTTTTCCGATCTACGAGTCTGTTATTAACTACTCCGGCGCTAAGGCAGTTCCTATCCCTCTGCGCGAAGCAAACCAATTTGCTTTCGATGCGGAAGAGGTTTTGGATAAAGTTACATCCGCAACCCGACTAGTCATTTTGAATAGTCCGGCTAATCCTACTGGTGGGGTAGTGCCACGCGATCAGTTTGATCGTTTGGTGCGTGGATTAGAGGCATATCCAGAGGTTGTGGTGCTATCAGATGAAATATACTCGAGATTGCTTTATGACGACGCTGAGTTTGTCTCTCTTCTGGAGTACGAATCCTTGCGCGATCGATTGATTATTTTAGACGGTTGGAGCAAAACTTACGCCATGACTGGTTGGCGGATTGGGTATGGGGTTTGGCCAAAGTCGCTCGTTGATTTGGTTACCCGATTGAATATCAATTCCGTTTCGTGCACAAACGCGGCGACCCAGTTTGCTGCTATTGCCGCCCTATCGGGCCCACAGGATTCAGTTGTGGAAATGGCAAGGGCGTTCGATGATCGACGTAAATTGATTGTCCGGGAAACAAACACGATACCTGGTTTTACGTGTATCTTGCCTCAGGGAGCATTTTACACCATGCCAAACATTACAGGGACAGGGTTTTCGTCGAAAGAAATGGAAAATTTTCTTTTGGACGAGCTACGTATTGCAGCGGTTGCTGGTACAAGTTTTGGGGCGTACGGAGAGGGCTATATGAGGTTTTCATATGCAAATAGTTCTGAAAATATTCAACGAGCCATGGGACGCATCCGCGAACGCGCAATCGCTGAAAACTGGGGTAGGGTAAATTAAGTAACAAAACTCAGTGTCAACTAGGTTTCTCAGTGTTGTAAATCCGAACGCCTCAAGTTTTCGTTAAAATGAAGTGGAACAAAAGTCCCAGCGTGGAAATGCAAGTTGATAGTATAGCAGGGGCCGGCTCACCGGCGCAGCAATTCGAGCTTAATTCTGATTTTGCGCCATCGGGTGATCAGCCGTACGCCATTAAGGCGCTGATGGATGGCCTCGGCCGAGGTGAGCGAGAGCAGGTTTTGCTTGGGGTCACCGGTTCCGGGAAGACGTTCACTATGGCCCAAGTGATCGAGAAATCGCAAAGGCCGAGTTTAATTCTTGCTCCGAATAAGACACTGGCAGCTCAACTGTATGGGGAGATGGCGCAGTTCTTCCCTCAAAATGCTGTGGAATACTTTGTGTCTTATTATGACTATTACCAGCCCGAGGCATATGTGCCGCGCTCCGATACTTATATCGAGAAAGATGCCTCGATCAATGAGCAGATCGATCGGATGCGTCATTCTGCCACACGTGCGCTTTTGGAAAATGATGACGTCGTTATTGTCGCAAGTGTGTCGTGCATATACGGCATTGGGTCCCTTGAGACATATTCCCAGATGGTCATTGATTTGACTACAGGTGGCAGCGTTGATCGAAATCAACTGCTTCGTCAGTTGGTTGAGTTGCAATACAAACGAAATGACACAAATTTTTTGAGGGGCGTGTTTCGTGTTCGGGGTGACAGCGTAGAGATATTTCCAGCTCACTACGAGGACAGGGCATGGCGTTTGTCATTGTTTGGTAATGAAATAGAATCCATCGTTGAATTTGATCCACTTACCGGTGAGAAAATGGCTCACCTGGGTTCGATCCGAGTTTATGCAAATAGCCACTACGTAACGCCACGACCAACGATGCAGCAGGCTGTTAAGGGCATTCGATCAGAGCTCCGTAATCGGGTGGAAGAATTTGTGTCTGCAGGAAAATTGGTAGAAGCGCAGCGGCTGCAACAGCGTACAACTTTTGACCTTGAAATGATGGAAACAACGGGTTCTTGTGCCGGGATTGAAAACTACTCCCGATATCTAACGGGCCGTAGCCCTGGCGAGCCGCCGCCTACGCTGTTTGAGTATTTGCCAGAGAATGCACTGGTCATTGTCGACGAAAGCCACGTAACAGTGCCACAGCTAGGCGGCATGTTCCGAGGTGATTTTAAACGAAAATCTACACTTGCCGAGTACGGTTTTCGGCTTCCGTCCTGCGTTGATAATCGGCCACTAAAGTTTGAGGAATGGGATGCTATGCGTCCACAGACCTTGTTTGTATCGGCAACGCCCGGACCTTGGGAGCTCGACCGGACCCACGGTGTCTTTGTCGAACAGATCATCCGCCCCACCGGCTTGATCGACCCGGTCTGCCTCGTGCGCCCCGCGTCATCTCAGGTGGACGACCTTCTCGGTGAGTGTCGATCTTGTGCTGCTGAGGGCAAACGAACCCTTGTGACCACCTTAACGAAACGTATGGCGGAGGACTTAACTGAATATTTGAGTGAGAATGGATTGCGAGTGCGTTATTTGCATTCGGACATCGACACCATCGAGCGGATAGAAATTATTCGTGATCTACGTTTAGGCGTCTTTGATGTGCTTGTTGGCATTAATTTATTGCGAGAAGGGCTGGACATACCGGAATGCGCTCTAGTCGCAATACTGGATGCTGACAAGGAAGGGTTTCTGCGCTCGAAGACCTCGTTGATCCAGACCATCGGTCGCGCTGCGCGAAATGTCGAAGGCCGTTGCATTTTATATGCCGAGAAAAGAACAAATTCTCTCCAGGCTGCGCTCAATGAAACCGACCGCCGACGAGAAAAACAACAGAGATACAATGAGGCCCATGGGATCACACCAATTAGCATCCAAAAATCGATCAGCCGCATTCTGCAAAATGTTAGTGAGTCAGATTATCTGACGGTCGATATAGGTCTGGAGGGCGTCGATAATAGAATTGGCCATAATTTGAGTAGTCACATTGATGATCTGGAGAAACGAATGCGTGAAGCGGCAGCAGACCTAGAGTTTGAGGAGGCGGCGCGTTTGCGAGATGAAGTCCGAAGACTCCAAGCTATCGATCTGGGTTTGCCTGGGAAGTCGAGTTAGTGCTCAGATTAAATTTGGCGATTGCGATTTCTTCGTCGGGGGCGTTTCTTGCACCAAGTAAGAGATTAGGCCAAGTTCTATAATATGGGTCCGGGAATAGTTCTAGTTACTGGCGCCGCAACCCGAATAGGCCGTGCCATTGCACTTGCGCTCGGCGTGGCTGGCTGGGGCGTTGTGGTGCATCATAATCGATCGAAGGAAGCGGCAGCTGACGTTGTTGCAGAGATTGAAAATGCTGGCTCACGTGCAATTTCTCTTGCTGCCGACCTCACGGATCCACAACAGACCTTGGATTTAGTGCCTCTGGCGGTAAAAGCATTGGGCCCCATCGATTGTTTGATCAACAATGCGGCGTTTTTTGAGCACGACGATATTGAATCGCTGGATAGCGTAAGTTGGGGCGCGCATCTGAGCGTTAATTTGACGGCGCCTCTAATGCTCACACAAGCTTTTGCGTCACAACTGCCAACAGGGGTTATTGAGGGCAACGTCATTAATATTATTGATCAGCGCGTGTGGAATCCCACCCCATATTTCGTGTCTTACACGCTGAGCAAAGCGGGTCTTTGGACGATGACCCGGACTTTGGCGCTGGCGTTGGCACCTCGGATACGAGTTAATGGCATTGGGCCGGGCCCAACTTTGGCCAGCGTGCGACAAAGTCAGGCCGATTTTGAGCAACAATGGCGATCTGTGCCTTTGCAACGCAGGACTGACCTGCAAGATATTTGCGAAGCTGTGATTTACATTTTGGGCGCCCGTGCCATGACTGGACAAATGATTGCGTTAGATAACGGCCAACATTTGAGTTGGTCTCCAGCGCATTGCAGTCAACCGGCGAAGGAGTAAAATAGGCGTGGTTGGAACCAAATCTGGCAGAGGCGACCGTGCTTCCCTAGTTACGGCTCCATTGCCATCCTCATGTGCACTAAAGCACCGGCTATTCGTGCGCGGATTGGTTTTGCCTTGCAGAATTGGTGTCCATCGACACGAGCGGGATGTGCCGCAACGTGTCAGAATAAATGTGGAATTGGAGATTCGTGATCTTCAGTCGCCGAGGCGGGATGCAATCAGTGAGGTGGTTAGCTATGACGACGTCGTTGCAGGCGTCAAACAAATGGTCGGGAGTGACCACATAAATTTGGTAGAAAGCCTCGCCGATAGAATTGCCGAATTTTGTCTGAAGGACCTGCGTGTTGAGCGGGTCAAAATAATGGTTGAGAAATTAGATGTTTTTAATGATGGCGCAATCGTTGGCGTTGAGATTGAGCGGATATCCAGGGCGTAGATTTTGTTAAGGCGTTTTTCGCTACGAGCGCTTGCTTTCGCCTAACGGTTTGGATTGCAAGAAGGCCAGGATTCGGCCCAGAGACAACGGATTCTAGCGGGAAAATACCAAGCATTGAGAAATTTGTTCACAAGCGCCAATCATGAGGAGCATCTGCTGCCCCTTTACTTCTCTCTCATTTTCTGGTCACCAATGAGAAAAATTGGCCTACCTCAATAATCAATTAAATCAATACGTTATGATATTTGATGAAATTTTAGGCAAACCTGTAGAAAGACCCTGCTTCCGCCTTACCACGTGCTCGTACCGCTATTTATCCACACACTTTCCCACAGGTTTCGTGGATATCCGCATGTTCGTTAGCGCTTAACTCACCAAAATCTCACCTTGGCGTCAAAAATTAATGTCTTGTATGAACTTCACGGGCCTGTCTCACGTTGACGGGACCTCTCTTGGGATTGATATTTGATATCGTGAACATAGCACGGAGCGAGCGAAAGGGGCATCCGGAAGTGGTTGTTGCTGGAGGTCAGGAGCAAGATATCGTCGGCGTGGAAGTGATCCGCAGGAACGTTGGCACTCTGCCAAGCCAGCCTGGGGTATATCGAATGCTCGATGCGCGTGGAAAGGCACTTTATGTCGGGAAAGCCCGAAATCTCAAGCGAAGGGTATCTAGTTATGCGAGGGGAGCGTCTCATGGTGGTCGTATCGCTCAGATGGTTTGCCAAATCAGCACCCTTGAAATCATCACTACTCACACTGAGGCAGAGGCACTCTTACTTGAGGCGAATCTGATAAAGAAATTAAAGCCACGCTATAACGTTGTCCTGAGGGATGATAAATCACATCCATATATTTTACTTTCTGGCGACCACGCTTGGCCCAAATTGGTCAAACATCGTGGTGCTCGATCACGCAAAGGGGAGTATTTTGGCCCCTTCGCGTCGGCTGGTGCCGTTAACCGTACTTTAAATGCCCTGCAACGCGCGTTTCCCTTGCGAACTTGCTCCGACAGCGTGTTCTCAAATCGATCGCGCCCGTGCTTGCAATATCAGATTAAGCGGTGCACAGCACCGTGCGTAGATTACATCTCTCGCGAAGAATACGCGTATTTGGTCGGAGAAACACGAGACTTTCTTTCAGGCAAAAGCGCTAAGGTAGCTAACGGCCTCGCTGCTCGTATGCAGGAAGCCGGCGAGCAACTTGAATTTGAGACTGCATCTATTCTGAGGGACCGGATTCGTGCGCTTGCCCACATACAATCACATCAGGGTATTAACGTTAGGTCAGTTGATGATGCGGATGTGATAGCAGTGGATCAACAGGCTGGACAAACTTGTATCCAAGTATTCTTTTTCAGGGGAGGCAGTAATTATGGCAATCGCGCCCATTTCCCCACACACCACCGGGAGAATTCGGTTGCCGAAGTCCTGGGGCCCTTTGTCGGTCAATTTTACGAAGGCCGCAACGCTCCCAAGAGTGTGCTTTTAAGCCACGATATTGAACATGTGAAGCTTGTCGAAGAGGCTCTGAACATACAGAGTAGTCACCGGGTGCGATTGCTTGTTCCGCGCCGCGGTGAAAAGCGTCGACTCGTCCAGCACGCCTTAACAAATGCTCGTCATGCTCTGGACCGTAGGCTGTCGGAGAGCGCTTCGCAACGACGTTTGCTGGAAGGCTTGGCCGAGACCTTGGAGCTAGACTTTCCGCCGAATCGTATAGAGGTTTATGACAATAGCCATACCTCCGGCTCCCAGGCCGTAGGTGCCATGATCGTTGCAGGTTTGGGTGGGCTGACTAAGAATGCGTACCGAAAATTTAATATTCGCGTCGATTCTAAACCTGGAAGTGGTGCCGAGATCAAACCTGGTGATGACTATGGCATGATGCGACAGGTGCTTACGAGGCGGTTCGCGCGTTTGCAAAAAGAGGATCCAGATCGCACCGATAAGCAGTGGCCGGACTTGGTGCTGGTCGATGGAGGTGCGGGGCAGCTTTCGGTCGCGGGCGAGGAGTTTGCGGATTTGGGCGTTCGTGATGTGGCCCTAGCTGCGGTAGCTAAGGGTCCCGAGCGAGCTGCTGGACGTGAACGTATCTACCTTCCGGGACGTGCTCCAATAATGCTACCCCCCTCAGATCCGGTGCTTTATTTTCTACAGCGTTTACGAGATGAGGCTCATCGCTTCGCGATAGGGACGCATCGAACCCGACGTTCGCGTGATCTCCGGCGCTCTGAGCTGGACGAAATTCTGGGCGTCGGGTCAAAAAGGAAACGTGCACTTTTGCATCGTTTTGGCTCGGTTAGAGCAGTTGCGGATGCGGGGTTGCAAGATCTTCAGGAGGTAGTTGGCATTAACCACAAGGTAGCGCAACTGATATACAATCATTTTCACAGCAATGACTGAGCTCTGCACATGCGGAGCTTTTTGCCACGCAATAAACTCTTTTTTTATGAGGTGCGCGACTACACCACTATGATCCATCGTCTTCCAAATATTCTGACAATTCTTCGAATAATTTTGATCCCTTTGCTCGTTTTGGGTTTTCAGCTTCCGGGTATGTGGTGTAACTGGGTGACCTTATCTATTTTCGTGATTGCGGGAGCCACAGATTATTTTGATGGCCTTTTGGCGCGGCGGCTGGAAGCAACGACGGATTTTGGGCGTATGTTAGACCCTATCGCGGACAAGATGCTGGCTGTCGCAGCTATTGCGATGCTTCTGTCAGTCGGAAATATACCTTTAATACCGGCGTTGATAATAGTTTGTCGGGAAATCCTGGTTTCAGGCCTTCGAGAGTATTTGGCCAACCTGTCAATAGGGATACCGGTAACCTCACTTGCCAAATGGAAAACCGCTGTGCAATTTGCTGCATTGGCGATGTTGCTGGCTGGTGATGCAGTCCGCTGGCCTGCCGGAGAAGTTGTCGGCATGTCTGAGATTGGCTCGGGTTTTATTTGGCTAGCAGCGGCGTTAACTGTGGTCACGGGCTACGGGTACTGGAGAACAGGATATCGTCATATAATCCGCGATAAAAATTAGGGTGCCTGTCTGTGAATGTGCTTGGTATTGCTGGTTGGAGTGGTAGTGGGAAAACTACGTTGGTCACGCGGTTGCTTGTGGAGTTAGTCGGGAGAGGAGTTTCGGTATCGACAGTAAAACATGCCCATCATGACTTTGACATTGATCAGGTGGGGAAAGATTCCCATAAACACAGGCAAGCCGGCGCCCGCCAAGTGATGGTTAGTTCACGGGTGCGGTGGGCGTTGATCGAAGAATTAGGGGCGTCACCCGAACTTGGCTTAGATGAACTGCTGAAGCAAATGAGCCCTGTCGATTTGGTTTTGGTTGAAGGTTTTAAATTCGGCCATCACGAAAAAATTGAGGTCTATCGGAAGGGTTGCAGTAATTCACAATTGTTTCCGGATGACCCAAATATAATTGCTGTCGCGAGCGATGTCCCCTTGTCTGGGGTCAACCGGCCGGTCCTCGATTTAAACAACGTAGCTGCGATTGGGGAGTTTATCGTTGCTCGTTGGGATTTGAGTGTCCAAAAAAATGACTCAACTTAGCGAAGATTGTTTCGCGCACGGCGGCGCTCTCATGAGACTGGATGAGGCCTTGTCATTGGTTGCAGAACGTGTTCAGCCAATTCCAGGCATAGAGAGTATTCCGCTAACGATGGCATATGGCCGAATTCTCGCATGTGATTTAATTTCGTCCAACGATGTACCGCCACATGCGAACTCGGCTGTTGATGGTTATGCAGTTTATTACGATGATCTTCTCCCCGGTCGGGAGACCGTTCTAACGTTAGTTGGGCGGATTACGGCTGGCCGTCCCTTTGCTCGTCGCATCCGCAGAGGCGAAGTGTTGCGGGTTTTTACCGGGGCGATTATGCCGGTCGGAGAAAGCGACGATGGGCCAGACACGGTGTTTATGCAGGAGGACTGCGAGGTAAATGGGACTAGGGTGACTTTCCCGAGTGGCATAGAGCGCGGTGCTAACCACCGGTTACAGGGTGAAGATGTTGCCGTCGGTAAGAAGCTGTTTTCCACTGGTCGTCGGCTGCGTGCTGTAGATCTAGGATTAGCTGCGGCTATAGGTCACGAAGTGCTGACAGTTCGGGCGCGACTGCGCGTTGCGCTTTTTTCGACAGGGGATGAGGTTCAGGAACCGGGTACAGATCTGGAACCTGGGCAGATCTACGATTCAAATCGGGTAGCGCTCGGAGCGCTTTTGACCTCCCTTGGTTGCGCAGTGAGTGATTTCGGCATTTTGGCTGATGATCCGCAAAAAACTGCTGACGCCATTGCAGAGGCTGCAAGAGATCATGACCTAATAATCAGTTCGGGCGGCGTATCAGTGGGTGAAGAAGATCATGTTCGGGCGGTTTTGGAGTCCCAAGGAAACGTCGATATATGGCGGCTGGCAATTAAGCCGGGTCGACCATTACTTCTAGGAACGGTGCGAACAGCTGTTTGCCCAGTTCCCTATCTTGGGCTGCCGGGCAACCCCGCTGCTGTAATGGTCACTTTTCTGAAATTTGCGCGTCCATTAATTTTACGTCTTGCTGGCGCAAACGAGCAATCCCCACGAGTGTATCCTGTGCGGGCTGGCTTCTCACATAAGAAAAAGAAGGAGCGCCGTGAATACATCCGGTGTGTCCTAACTGCTGGCGCGGGCGGTTCATTTACTGCGAGCAAGGCGGGGCGCCAGGGAGCTGGGATTTTATCGGTTGTGTCAGCGGCGGATGGGTTGGTCGAATTGCCGGAGGAAATGGAGTATGTTAGGCGCGGTTCGATGGTTGATTTTTTGCCATTCAGCGAGGTTGAGTGACTTTTTATAAAGTGGAGCACAAGTAAGAACCTATGCAGCTGTTGTATTTTGCCTGGTTACGCTTAAAGATTGGTGTTGGTGAGGAGCAGCTCGAGCCGCCGCCAGAAGTCGCCACCGTCACTGATCTCTTGGATTGGCTGAGCGAGAAGGGTGATGGGTATGCTGAGGCACTGCTTGACCGGTCGGTAGTCCGTGTTGCCGTCAATCAAGAATATGTTGGGTTTGATCACCCATTATCTCCTGAAGATGAGGTGGCTTTGTTTCCTCCTGTAACTGGTGGTTGCGGAGGCCCGGGATGATTAGGATCCAACGAGAGGATTTTGACGTTGGTGTTGAGCTATCTGCACTTTCCCGCGGGCAGCATAATATTGGTGGCATTGCCGCCTTCGTTGGCGTGGTTCGCGAGATTGGCTCTGATGGTGCCCCTGGCGCGATGACGTTGGAACACTACCCGGGAATGACGGAACGAAAACTAATTGAAATAGAGGCCGATGCATTGTCGCGTTGGCCCTTGGACGCTGTCTCGATCATCCACCGTTATGGTCGCCTGGAACCGGGCGAACAAATAGTGCTTGTAATCACCGCTTCAGCACACCGGACAGCGGCGCTTGAGGCTTGCCAATTTTTGATTGATTGGTTGAAGACGAAGGCGCCGTTTTGGAAGTTTGAGGAAACTGCCGGAGGCGGGAAATGGGTCGATGCGAGGTCTAGCGATGAACTGGCCACCACGCGTTGGCTCGAGATGGATGGGAGAGGTGCGGGCTAACAGACCCACGGTGAGATCTAGAGCATACCGCTTGTAGGATGTATGTGCTCAGCTGGCGCCGACTTGGGCAGGCAATGGGGTTTCGGCCTCACTGTTAGTAAGTGCAGTGTAATCTTCTATCAGTTGCTTGGTGACAGGACCCACCTGAAAATTTAAGTCGTCGCCAATTTGGCCCACTGGTGTAACTTCGGCAGCAGTTCCCGTAACGAATACCTCATCAGCATTTGACAATTCTTCTGGCATAATTATCCGTTCTACGGTTTCTATGCCACGAGTACGCGCAAGGTGGATTACCGTGCGCCGAGTGATGCCATCAAGGAAGCAGTCAGCAATGGGGGTGTGAAGAACGCCATTAATGACCAAGAAAATATTCGCGCCAGTGGTCTCAGCCACGCGACCACGCCAATCGAGCATCAACGCGTCATCGAAACCGTCTGCTTCGGCATCGTGCTTGCTAAGCGTGCAGATCATATACAAACCCGCCGCCTTCGTTTTGGCGGGTATCGTTTCAGGTGATGGCCGTTTCCACTTCGACCATTGGAGTCGTATCCCTTTGAGACGCGCCTCCGGAGTATAATAGGAGGGCCATTCCCATGCAGCAATGGACACGTGAATCGAACATTTTTGAGCCGAGACTCCCATCATTTCACTGCCACGCCAGGCCACTGGGCGCAAATATCCGTCTGCGATATTGTTTGCTTCAAGGACCGTATAGTTAGCAGCATTTATTTCGGCCGCAGAAAAGGGCAATTCGAAACCGAGCGTTGTTGCTGAGTGGATCAAACGCTCCGTGTGCTCTTCGAGCTTAAATATTTTTCCGTTGTAAGAGCGTTGGCCTTCGAATACCGCACTGGCGTAATGAAGACCGTGGGTCAGCACGTGAACTTTAGCGTCCCTCCACGGCACCATTGTTCCGTCAAACCAAATCAGACCATTGTTGTCATCATAACTTTGCATTGCAGTTGCCGGGGTTGACGGGTGTTTGCGGCCTTGCCAAATGACGGTTGCGTTGGCTAACACCCACCATCATATGTTGTCAACAACAGGCCATTTACTTATTCCCAAATGTTCTCGTAGATCGCGACGATCTCTTGAGCATTTGGCACTCTTGGGTTGTTGGCGGGTGATCCAGAGGCGAGTGCCTGTTCGGCCATGGTTTCAAGTAGGCTAAAATATGTGTTGTCGCCGATACCGTAAGCTTTTGGACTTGGCACCTTAAGATCCTGATTTAGGCTCGTCAGCTCATTGAGCAACTTCTTAACGGCGGTATCATCATTGTCCCGATCATCAGCGGTGCCCATGGCGCGGGCGCAGTCGGCATAGCGGCCTACTGCGTGCGGCGCAGAAAAAGCGGTTACGGCTGGTAGCAGCATGGCATTCGAAAGCCCATGTGGTACATGGAAGTGAGCGCCAATTGGGCGGCTCATACCGTGGACCATGCATACTGACGCATTGGAAAAAGCCATTCCGCCCTGGGTTGCTGCAAGCATCATTGCTTCACGCGACGAGGTATTGTCCGGTTGATTGCATGCAGTTCGGAGATGACGGGACACTAGCGCCATGCAGGATTTAGCTATGCTGTCAGTGAACGGGTTCTGTTTTTTGCTGACATAAGCCTCAATTGCGTGCGTTAAGGTGTCAATTCCTGTATCGGCAGTTAGCCGCCATGGCATAGTGACGGTAAGGGTGTAGTCCACCAATGCTGCTTGTGGAACGTAGGCAAGGCCCATGCACAGCATTTTTTCATCTGTTTCTGTGTCGGTAATTACGGTAAATCGGGTTACTTCGGAGCCCGTGCCTGCGGTGGTTGGAATCGCGATTATCGGATAGTCACAGTGATCTACCTGATGAGGGACTTTGTAGTCGCGCATGGCACCGCCATGGGTCGCTAAAACAGCCATCGCTTTGGCTGTATCTATTGGGCTACCACCTCCGAGTGCGATCAAACAATCAAAATCACCTTTGGTTAAGATATCAACACCAGCTGATATTGCGTCCGTGGTAGGGTCAGGGACAGTGTCGGTGAACGCGACCCAAGCCACACTCGCATCATCGAGTACTGACGTAATCTTGGTTAGCGTTCCAGATTCCCGCATAAAATTGTCGCTAACGATTAAAGGTTTTGTTACTCCAAGTTTTTCAAGCGTGGCATGAACTTCCGTGTGTGCATCCGCTCCAATCATCATCAGTTTTGGAAGTGTGATCATCGCAGCGGTCATAATTGGTGGTTCCTATTTTGTCGGCGATGAAATTTTGATACCGCAGTGTAGCTATATCCCATGCGGATGTCGCTTGTCAGTTTGTGTGCAGTCAGTTTTTACTTCGCGCAGATCAAACAGCGAGCTTCGGTATCAAACTATTGCAATGCGACTTCGCCATCGATTTCAAGATCAAGTGTAGTACCTTTCAAAGTAATCCGGGCCTTGGCGGTGAGGGTTTCATCACCTTTGAGTTGGCCATTAGCAATTCCTTCTAGGACCGCCCGTTCGATTTCCCGTTGGGCCGTAATGCCAAGTTTTTTAAGGAATTTCCGCACGTTCATATTGAAAGATTCTTCATTCATCATTTTATCCTTTCTTTGTTAACGCCTGGTCCGATGCCAACTGCTATGCTAAGCGAACACCATGCACGTGTGGCGCAAAATAATCCAATGGTACCGCCGGTGAGTAATTCAATCCTGGAGGCGAGAGACTTGGCTTTGTGGAGAGGTGAGCGGCTCCTCTTTCAGAAACTTAGTTTTTCGTTGGGTGCCAGCGAAGCATTGCTGCTCAGCGGGCCGAACGGAAGCGGTAAAACAAGCTTGTTGCGACTGATCGCGGGTCTTATTCGGCCAACTTCTGGCGTTGTATTCTGGTGCGGTGCTCCCACAAACAAACACGAACGGTTTCACAATGATCTCAACTATATTGGCCATCTTGATGCGGTCAAACCGTTACTCACGGTCGCCGAGAACGTTGAGTTTTGGTCCACTCTGAGAGGGGGGGATGCCGTGCAAGAGGCGCTTAATCATTTTTGTCTGAGAGAGATTGCTAATTTACCTGCTCGTTTTCTTTCTGCGGGACAGAGGCGGCGGGTAGGCCTTGCGCGACTTTTGGCGGCGCCGGGTAAATTATGGCTTTTAGATGAGCCTGCCGTAGGATTGGATGAAGACTCGGTGTCTGCCCTTTTCGACGCAATCCGCAAACACCGCGCTGTCGGAGGACTGGTTGTGGCGGCTAGCCACGGCGATTTACCGCTCGAAAATGCGCAAAAATTGGTGCTCCCAGAGATTCATTCATGAATATCTTTTTTGCAATTGTACGTCGGGATGTGATGCTGGCGTTACGCCGCATGAGCGACACCATGTCCGTGTTGCTGTTTTTTATTCTCGCGATAGTGTTGTTTCCGCTGGGTATTGGCCCAGAATTGAATGTGTTGTCTCGAATTGCTGCTGGCACAATTTGGGTGGTAGCGTTGTTGGCAGCGATGCTGTCCCTTGATCGCCTTTTCCAAATTGACGCTGACGAAGGTGGCTTAGATTTACTTATTTTGGCTCCCTTGCCACTCGAGGTAGTCGTGATCGCTAAATGCTTGGCGCATTGGCTTGTGACCGGGGTGCCTTTAATTGTTTCGGCTCCCATCTTGTCGGTTCTCCTGAATATGAGCAGTGATGGTTTTTTGGTAATGATAGTTGCGATGGTGCTCGCTACACCTACATTGAGCTTAATCGGTGCAGTAGGGGCTGCGCTCACCGTTGGCACGCGCCGTGGCGGCGTCCTCGTTTCTCTCTTGGTATTGCCTCTGCTTACACCCGTCCTGATCTTGGGCGCGAGTGCAGTTGACTTGGCCTTGGCGGGTCTAAACGCAGTTCCACTGTTGATGCTACTCGGCGCTGTGTTATTGGTGGCGGCGTTACTATGCCCTTGGGCGGCTGCCTCGGGCTTGCGTCTGACTATCGAATAACGTTAGGTCTTGCTATCATGGTAAACCTACATCGATTTGCGAATCCCAACCGATTCATGCGGCTTTCCGGTTTCGTTCTGCCGTGGGTATCGGGGATCGCTGCTATCACTTTCGCGGTGGGTTTATATTTGGCCTTGGTCGTTTCACCGCCCGATTACGAACAACGTGAGACAGTCCGGATCATGTACATACACGTGCCGGCTGCCTGGATGGCGCTCTTCAGTTATACTTTGATGGCTGCTTCTTGTGCGGTGGCTCTGATATGGCGACACCCGCTGGCTGATGTAGCTGCCAAATCCATTGCACCAATCGGTGCGGGCTTTACCTTCATTTGTTTGGTGACTGGATCGCTATGGGGACACCCCACATGGGGTACTTGGTGGGTTTGGGATGCACGGCTAACGTCGGTCTTAATCTTATTTTTTCTGTTTATGGGTTATATGGTGCTCTTTGATGCGTTTGATGATCCTACCAAAGGTGCTCGCGCGGCAGGGGTCTTAGCGATGGTGGGATTTGTATTCGTGCCTATAATTAAATTCTCCGTGGATATCCTTGAGCTACGTACTTTGCATCAGGGGGCGAGCGTATCGAAGTTGTCGACCCCGTCCATACATGAGTCAATGTTATGGCCGTTGCTGATCATGGCGTTGGCATACCTAGCGTACTTTATTGCTTTGCTGCTTGTCCGAATGCGGTCAGCGATCCTAGGTGCTCGAGTACGCTCTCTACGAATGATGCAGGCAGAGCGGGCATCTAGGGTGGCCATCGCTCCGGAACGCTTATGAACGGACTTGCGGAATATTTGTCTATGGAGGGAGATGGCCGTTTTATATGGTCTGCGTATGCGGTCGCGTTGTTGGTTCTGATAGGATTAGTTGTTGTTTCTGTACGGAATTATAGATTGCGACAGACAGAATTGAATGTGCTGCGGGAAGTTGATGGCGACAACCGTCACTCGGACGATGGCGAGCGCCGGTAATGACACGTAAGAAACGACGACTATACGTGTTGTTGGTAGCAGCCGTTCTTCTGGGGGGTGCAACGGCGCTAGTGATTGGGGCTTTTCGTGGCAATCTGGTTTTCTTTTTCAGTCCGACGGAAATTTTCGAAAAGAGCGTCGAGCCGGGCCAACGCATTCGTGTTGGCGGATTGGTGGAGGAAGATAGTGTTGTCCACGATGCGGATGGTCTGACCGTGCACTTCCGCGTAACCGATCTGAGTCATGCCGTTATGGTTACCTATCGTGGTATCTTGCCAAGCTTGTTTCGGGAAGGCCAAGGAGTTGTTATCCAAGGGCGTTTGGATGAGACGGCGCATTTCATCGCAGATGAAGTAATGGCCAAGCACGATGAGAATTATATGCCGCCTGAGGTGGCCGAAGCTTTGAAAAAATCAGGTCAATGGAAGGGTGACGACGAATGATCGTCGAAATCGGCCACATTGCCTTAATAATGGCGCTCGCCGTAGCGTTGGTTCAGGCGGTTGTCCCTATGATAGGTGCGTCGCGAGGCGACGGACGGCTAATGGCGCTCGCGAGTACGGCGGCGGGTATTCAATGGTTGTTCATTGTAATTGCGTTTTTGGCGTTGATGAATGCGTACATCACGTCAGATTTTTCTGTATTTAATGTGGCCAGCAATTCCCATTCTGCCAAACCAATCCTCTATAAAATAGCCGGTGTGTGGGGAAATCACGAAGGTTCGCTCGTGTTATGGGTACTGATTCTTGCTACATTTGGCGGCGCGATCGTGCTGTTTGGCGGAAATTTACCACCTGCTCTGCGGGCACGGGTGTTGTCCGTGCAGGCATTAATTGCAGTTGGGTTTCTCTCTTTTAGCCTGTTTACTTCCAATCCATTTCAACGTGTTTCTCCGGCCCCGTTAGATGGCAATGGTCTGAATCCGTTGCTGCAGGATCCTGGGCTCGCTTTTCATCCACCGTTTCTCTATCTCGGCTACGTCGGTTTCTCTGTCGCATTTGCATTTGCTGTTGCGGCTTTGATCGAGGGTCGTGTTGATGCCGCGTGGGCGCGCTGGGTAAGGCCGTGGGCCCTAATAGCCTGGAGTTTTCTTACGGTCGGCATTGCCCTGGGAAGTTGGTGGGCTTATTACGAGCTCGGTTGGGGCGGATGGTGGTTTTGGGACCCGGTGGAAAATGCGTCTTTCATGCCCTGGCTCGCTGGCACGGCACTTCTGCACTCCGCAATTGTGTGTGAAAAGCGCGATGCCCTGAAGGCATGGACTATTCTGCTTGCCATTGTCGCGTTTTCACTAAGCCTGCTTGGAACCTTCTTGGTTCGTTCCGGCGTGTTGACCTCGGTTCATGCTTTTGCCACCGATCCGGCACGAGGCGTTTTCATTTTGGGTTTTTTGGTGGTCGTAGTTGGTGGGTCTCTAGCCTTATTCGCCATACGAGCTCCTCGACTGAAAGCAGGCGGTCTTTTTGCCCCCGTGTCCCGAGAGGGGGGTATCGTGCTTAATAATCTTTTGTTCAGTGCAGCGGCCGCCACGGTGCTGCTGGGGACGCTATATCCGTTGTTTATCGATGCCTTAGGGGCAGGCAAGGTTTCCGTCGGACCACCTTACTTTAATACCGTTTTTGTCCCTTTGATGTCGCCACTGGTAGTGCTGGCCGGAATTGCCCCAATGCTTTCTTGGAAACGTGCAGACCTAGGGGGTATTGTTGATAGACTTAAAATCATCGCGGCTTTGACAGCGTTGGTTTTGGTGTGGACCGTGTATCAGGTGTGGGGCAATGCGGTCTTTGGTGCGTTTGGCATTGCGCTCAGTGCTTGGCTTGCGTCCTCAGTGCTGTTGGATTGGGCGCTGCGGATTCGCCTGTTTCGCGCTTCGCCACTTGATAGCATGCGACGTGCCATGAGAATTCCTCGGGCAGCGTATGGCATGAATTTCGCCCATTTTGGAGTAGCCTTACTTGTGGCCGGCGTCACGGCATCTAGTGCGTGGCGGACCGAATCGCTTCAGGTAATGCGCGAAGGTGAAAGCATCTCTGTTGCTGGCTTCGAGTTTCTATTTCACGGTGTCGACCGTGCCGAGGGCCCCAACTACGCAGTCGATCGGGGCCACTTTACGGTAACACGCGGAGCTAAATTTACGGTTGAACTATGGCCTGAGAATCGATTTTACCCTGTCCAACAGCAGCCGACCACCGAAGCCGCTATTCACACTATGTGGAATGCTGATCTATATGCTGTAGTTGGTGACCCTGATGGGAACGGGGGATGGGCAACACGTATTTATTACAACCCGCTCGTTCCCTGGATTTGGTTGGGGGCGTTGGTGATGGCTTTGGGCGGCGCAGTTTCGCTAAGTGATCGTCGTCATCGTGTGGGTGCACCAAAACGGAGTCAAAGTACTCCAATGCCGCGTCATGCCGCCGCGGACATAGTTCGTTAGGCTGATGAATTCACGTCGTTTGTTTTTTTTGTTGCCGGTTATAGTATTTGGTGTGTTGTGCGCTTTTTTCTTACGCGGGTTGTCCCTCGACCCTTCCACAGTACCGACTGCACTGGCTGATAAGCCGGTGCCGTTTTTCGACTTGCCGCCTTTAGATGATGAAACAATAGCGTTAGCATCGTCTGACCTAGTAGGTGAGGTCGCGTTGGTCAATGTGTTTGCCTCTTGGTGCTTGCCATGCCGGGTGGAGCACCCGCTTTTGATGGAGTTGGCGGTGACGGGGAAAGTTGCGCTGCATGGGGTGAACTACAAGGACAAACCTGAGGATGCACGTGCCTGGCTCGATGAGCTCGGCGATCCGTTTCTCCGCATTGGTGCAGATCGGGATGGCCGCGTTGGGATCGATCTTGGAGTCTACGGTGTTCCCGAGACGTTCGTAGTCGATAGAACCGGCCGAATTCGGTACAAGCATGTTGGTCCCATTTCCCAAAGTGACTTAGAAAAATACTTGTTGCCGCTTGTAGAGAAACTTCGCCAATGAAGCACTGGTTTATCGGCGTACTTCTCTCAGTAACAATCGCTATCCCCGAGGCAGTTTCTTTTGAAAATGATGCACCGCTAGACGACCCTGTCCTTGAAGTTCGGGCTCGTGAGCTCGCAAAGCACATCCGTTGTTTGGTGTGCCAAAATCAATCGATTTTCGATTCGGATGCTGACCTAGCCAAGGATCTGAGGCAAATAGTCCGAGAGAGAATAATGTCGGGTGAAAGCGATCGTGCCGTCACCGGCTATTTAGTGGAACGCTATGGGGATTTTGTTTTATTGCGACCACCAGTTAAACCAAAAACCTACCTGCTTTGGTTCGGTCCAGCGATAATCATTCTTTTCGCTGGGGCCGGAGTTGTGAGATTTTTGCGGCGGACCGGCGCAAGTAGTGGTAGTCCGGAGGCACTCAATTCCGCGGAACGCAGACGGGTGAAATCCCTAATCTCTGACGAGGAAGTCGACTAATCACATGAGTCCTTGGTGGCTACTAGCGATTATGGCTGCGGTTTCGGTGGTGTTACTTGTTCGCCCTTTGGTCCGAGTGCGGGGGCGACCCATTGCTCGGGCCGACTACGATTTGGAGGTATACCGCCAGCAATTGAAAGAGTTGGCGCTGGATCAACAAAGGGGGCTTATTTCAGAGGAGGAATATGAAGCCTCTTTAACCGAGGTCGAGCGACGCATTCTCGCAGCTGGTGGCGCGCGCGACTTGGCCACGCACATGCCCATCGTCATCGAGAGAGGGAACTGGAAGCTCATTTTTGCGTTGGTGTTGATGGTTCCTATGTTGGGGGGTGGCCTTTACTACAAGCTTGGCAGCCCGCAATTGCCGGATCAGCCTCTGGCAGGTCGCGGTATTGCGCCAGAGATGCAGGATGGTAGCGAGTTCGATAATGCGATTGCCAGTTTGATTTCTCGGCTTGAAGAAAACCCTAACGATGGGGAGGGGTGGACCCTTCTGGCGCGTTCGTACGTCTTCATGGGGCGATTTAATGATGCGGTTGGAGCCTATCGGGAGGCAGAAGCATTGTCTCCCGGAGACAACAACATTGCGATTGCGCTCGGTGAATCAATCGTCTTTAGTCGGGACGGGATGGTTACGCCAGCGGCGCTCCAACAATTTGAAGTGGTGTTGGCTCGTGAGCGGGAACACCCGATTGCGCGTTATTATATCGGCCTTGCTAGGGCACAGAGTGGGGCCGGTGAGGAAGCTCTGGCAATTTGGCGCAAACTCGCCAGCGAGGCGGATCCATCGGAGGAATGGCTTCCTCAGCTGCGGTCGCAACTGCAGGTCTTAGCGGAGGAACTTGGTACAGATGTTCCCGAGGTAACGGCAACGGCAACGTCAACCGAGAACGAGAGCCAATCAGGGCGTTCTCCCGATGCCAGCCCGAGTGGCCCAAGCGCTGCTGATATCGAGGCCGCCGGCGAGATGACTTCAGGCGATAGAGCGAACATGATTCAAGGCATGGTAGAGCGCCTAGCAGCGCGGCTTGAGGAAAACCCCGGTGACGTTGAGGGATGGAAACGACTTGGAAACGCTCGTCGAGTTCTTGGCGAGCTCGCTGCCGCTGAGCTGGCCTATGGTCGAGCGCTCGAGATTGCGCCAACAGATGTTGATGCCTTAGTTGCCCAGGCTGAAATTGTAATCGAGAAGGTCGGCGGCGGTTTGATTCCCGAGTTAGCGGTGGCCAATTATCGGAAGGTGCGTGAGCTTGATGCGTCTCATTTGGAGGCTATGTGGTACCTTGGTCTCGCTGCCTCCCAACAGGGGCGGCACAGTGAGGCGCGGGAACTGTGGCAACATTTGCTGGAGTTGGTACCCCCTGATAGCGAAGATGCGCGCACGCTACAGGCGCGTATCGAATCGTTGGGTGAAGTCGAATGATGTTCGGTATAAGAAGTAAATTTAGATTGCGCGTTTACGCCCAGCCCAAAACTTTTCTCTCACACTGCGTCTAAGCACTTTGCCTACCGGGCTGCGCGGCAAGCTATCCCAGAAGAGAACAGTCTTCGGTGCCTTAACGCTCCCTAGTTTTGCCTTGCAGTGTGAGATAATGGTTTTCTCTTCTATGACCGCTCCCTCCACGAGTTCAACTACAGCCGTAACTGCTTCGCCCCATTTGTCATGGGGAACACCTACCACGGCGCAATCTTGAACCTCTGGCAACGCCCATAGAACTTGTTCGATTTCTCCTGGATATATGTTGAATCCGCCAGAAATGATCATGTCATTTTTGCGGTCGAGGATATAGACATACCCGGCCGAATCTACTTCGCCAATATCCCCAGTGTGATGCCACCCGTAAGCGCGGGCTGCGGCGCTTGCCTCCTGGTTTTTGTAATAGCCCGCCATTACTAGGTTGCCTCGTACGACAATTTCCCCGCGTTCGTCGGGTCCAAGCAGCGTCCCTGAATCACTCATAATGGCAAGATCGGTAAAGAGGCAGGGCCGCCCACAACTCGCCAGGCGATTTTGTTTTCCCGTTTCAAGCCATCGAACGTGTTCGGACGGTGACATCACCGTGCACATCATTGGAGCTTCCGCCTGACCGTATAGTTGTGTAAGGACTGGGCCAAAAGCCGTAATAGCTTGCTTCAGTTTGTCGACCGACATGGGGGCCGCACCATAAATCAGATAATCGAGCGAACTGTAATTAAATTCATTTAGTCGCGGGTGGGTAAGCATCATGTAAATCATGGTGGGTGGGAGAAACACAGTAGTAACTTTATATCGTGAAATTGCTGCCATCACAGTTTCTGGGTCGGGGCGGGCAACTATTACGTTGGTCGCACCGAGAGGCAGCAGCCAGAGAGCAGCCAGTCCTGCCGCGTGAGTGAATGGGGCTGCAACCAGGTGTACAGGCGGCCTCTGGTGCGGCATTGCCGTGTTCGCGTTGGCAATCATAGTCTCGAACACCTGATTCGTAAGCATGGCGGCTTTAGATCGGCCCGTTGTGCCTCCAGTAGAAAAAAGACAAGCTACATCACTTGGTTGCCGCGGAATGTCGGGATCCGTTTCAGGATGTCTCGAGAGCCAACTTCCTAAGGAGTGAGTTCCTTTGAACGGCTGATCAATCCCAACGGATTGGACTATCTTGGGGGCCTGATCGGCAATAATACCAAGGTGTCGTTCAAACTCACTGTGAATAAAAAGAAACCGGGCATCCCGGTTTTTAAGCACGTACACGTTTTCTGCGATTGGGCTCAGTCCATTGAGGTTTACGTAAATTGCCCCTGCCCTCAGGATGCCGAGCATGCACAAAAAGGCACGGGCGTCGTTAGGACTATAAATAGCGACTACGTCACCTGGTTTGATGCCATGAGACATCAAAGCATTGGCTATCTGATAAGTTTGAAGTTGTGTTTCCCGATACGTGAGGGCTCCGTTTTCATCAATGAATGCGGGGCGAGTAGGTGCAATTAAAACGCCTCTGTCAAAAAAATCGATTAGCCGCATGGTCCCATCCGAATCTTACGACGCTAGCGAACGATCAAAGGAAGTTCCGCTGCGTCCTCCCAGGTAAAGTGATCATTGCGCTTAATAAGTTCGGGGAAATGACCGGGAACAATACGGTCCGCCATGTCCAACATCCTTTTGATAGTGGCGGTACCCTTTGCAATTGTATCAAACGCCATGTCACATTTTTGTGCTATGGCCTCCTTGGGATATTTGAGTGCATCCCCTGCTATTACGACGCAGCCGGATTTCTCTGTGTCAAGCTTCAGTGCAAACGAGCCCGGCGTGTGACCAGGCGCTGGGAAGTAGTGGACGCCTTCCGTGATCCGGTTCTCTCCATCGATTAGCTTTAGGTCGTGTTTGCGCAATTGTTCTTTCACCATCCAGGGAATGTACATATCGTTTTCGTGCGGGTTGCTTGCGTACTCCCACTCCCGCTGGCTTACTAGAATCTTTGCATTTGGAAAAAGATCCACGTTGTTGCAGTGATCGAAATGTAAATGAGACAGAAATACAACTTTGACGTCCTGGGGTGTCATGTTTTGCGTCGCTAGCCCTTCCAGCAGGGTTGCGCGGTTGCAGTAATGGCCAACATCAAACAGAATCGGCCCAGCATCACAAGTGATTAAGGTGGCATTGGCGAGTGCGAGAAATCCACTTCGTAACCTTAGATTGTTTCCATGAACAATAATTTTGTATTCGACTGTCATTGTAGATCTTTCCGTTTTAACTAAGATTGTTGGCGGAAATAATACCCCTCGCTAACAGGTCTTTAAAAGCGGAGAAAGTTTCTCTTATTCCGAATTCGAGATCGATAGTTCCGTAATCCCCCAAAAAATCTCGAAGCGGTTTGTCTGACAGGTCTCCTGGAAAAGGCAAGGCGGCTCCTTCCACATTTATACGCACTTCGGGTTGTGCTTGATGCAGGAGTTTGACCCAGTGTTCCACAGTGGTTGCAACACCGTTAATATCGAATACGGGAGCTCCCTCCCGTTCTTTTGACACCGCCTTAATAAATGCTGATGCGACTTCCCCCGCATGCAGTGCTCCCATTTGTCCTGAAAATGGTACCGTATAGTCAAGTCCAGCGGCTGCTGCCAGCAGGGCCGTGGTCGGTTTCGAGCTCATTCCCTGATCTCTGCCTACTCCGTATACGATACTGGGTCGCATGCCGACACTTGATACTCCCCAGTCCTGATAATAGACGCGTGCGATCGTTTCATCGCAGAGTTTGTATGCTCCATAAAGAGTGGCCAGGAAGGGGCTGTCGCTCGGCGCACCGTGAGCAGCGACGGAGCTAGCATATGCTAAACGCTTTACCTCGTTGTGGCGTGCCGCCTCAAGGACATTTACTGTTCCAACCACATTTGCGCGCGCACCAGCGACGGGGTCTGCAGCGCAAAATGGGACTTGTAGAGCGGCGAGGTGGATTATTGCTTTTGCGGCGTTGTCGCGTACCACCATGGATACATCTTCGGTATTTGCGATATCACCGGTAATCCATGTCACCTTTGCTAGGGTGTCCTCGTCCATTAATAATCTTGGTCGTTGTTTGTCTTCACTCAAGTCGAATGCGATAATGGGGACTCGGGCCTTGGTAAGTAGAGCCAGAACCCAGCTTCCGATACAGCCTCCTGCACCGGTAACCAACACAGGTCCATCAAAGTCATTTGCATCAACCGGAAATTGTTCGAGCATAATTTCTCTCCTATAAACGCCGCGTATCGATTTTCCTGCGGAATGTTTTTTTATAATTCGCACAGTTTGCGGAGGGTCGGGACCACGATGCCGAAGTTCCATACTTTATAGCAATCCGAAATAAATCGAAATTTTCTATTGGATGATGAAATGAAAATCGTGAAACGGACACTTGTGATGGCAATTTTAGCAGGGCCAAGAGCAATTGGTACCCT
>PTKD01000010.1 GCA_002938115.1 Alphaproteobacteria bacterium MarineAlpha9_Bin7
TTTTTGCCGGAGCGCCGCGTTGGCGTCGCAATCTCCAGCCTCGTCAGGCTGGACACCCTGCGGGCGGGTGCTCCGGGTAGCGATCGTTACAAAAATGGTGGGTTAAACCACCGAGGAGGGAGCGATATGGAATTTAATTTTCTAAAACACTTTAATGGGATTGACGGTAAAGCCGTGGATCCTACCAACCCCTATGATCAAGGTACGGCATATTTCACTTCCGGCCGCGACGTCGGCAGCGAAGTGCAGTCGCGCATGGAGGAGATGTCGGAACACACCGAGGTAGGGCGCCGAGATTTTTTCCGATCCGCTTGCGGCTTTGCAGGCGCGATGTTGGCCGTAAACGCAGCCACCGGCATGAAGTTTTTTGATGTGAAAGAAGCCGAAGCCCGCGAGATTGCCGCTACTGGAGAGGTTAAGAGCTACCTCAAGGGGCGGATGGGGCCAGTTGTTGACCAACACACCCACATTTGCACCCGGAAAGAGGGCTACATAAAGGGCGTAAATACGACGGAACAAGGTATGTGGTTTGTTGATCTGTTGGACGGCCTTGGTAAAGCAATGGGCCTTCCTAACGGAACGTCTGATATGACTGTCGAGAACTACGGCAAACTCTTGCTCGATGGTAGTGATACCGACGTTGGTATCTTTAATCCATTCGGGTTCCGCGAGGATTATGGCGGAAACGACATGATCCCGATGGACGAGCAAGCCGAGGTCAAAGCGAAATGGCCAAATCGTACCATTATGCTTGCGGGAGGCCTTACACCAAACCAGGGTGTCACCGAGACTCTGGAACGCATGCAGGATTACGTCGAAAACTACGACACTTCAGGTCTGAAGCTGTATACGTTTGATTCCACCCCGCAGAAAGGCTGGTGGTTTGACGACACGAAACTGGCGTATCCGATGTGGGAGAAAGCTCGTGAGTTGGGCATCAAAAATATCGGCTGTCATAAAGGCATTCCATTTGGCCAGTTCATGGCGCGCTACGCCCACGCTGAGGATTTCGACAGAGTCTGTGACGATTTCCTTGACCTGAACTTCATCGCTTTCCATTCCGCGTGGCCGTATCACCAAGAATTGGCTGCACTGAAGAGCTTCAAACCCCAACGGAACAATCTTTATTGTGAAGTTGGTTCTACTTTTGCGGCGACTGTCTCAAGTAAACCGATGGAATGCGCCCACGTGCTCGGCACGCTGATCTCAAACCTCGGCGCCGATTACGTGCTTTGGGGAACCGACTCCCTCTTGTGGGGCAATCCGCAATGGCAAATTGATGCCTTCCGCCGGTTCCAGATCCCTGATGAATTGATTGAGGGTTATGGTTATCCGCAATTGACCGACGAGATTAAAACCAAGATTCTCGGCGGCAACGCGGCTCGCCTTTGGAACCTAGAGTCAGCCACGAACGAGCTTGGTCAACCTACTTATCGGGTTGCCTAAAATTAAAGTTTAATTTTCGTGTAAATGAGATGATGGCCGGGATAAGTCCCGGCCATTCCTTTTTTGGGGAGATGCCATCACGATGCCAACATACGAATACATGTGTGACCCATGCCGTATGATTTACATGGTGCATCACAGCATGAACGAGAAACCCAAAATCAAATGCCCGAAGTGTGACAAAAAAGCCAAAAAAATTATGTCGGCCGCAAATCTGAACATGGGAGGCTGGTCGAGCCCGACCGAAGCAAAATACTCAAAACTCAGTATCTCGGACGAAATCGCCAAAGAGAAAGAACTACAGAAAACCTACGAAACGGTCTGGTTGCCACCACCGGTGGTGCATGATCCGTGGGAAGAGCATTGAGCCAAGCGCATGTAGACGCGCGCATGCCGACGATTGATGCGGGACTCTTAACGGCACTCTGCTATAGGTGGGCCTAGTGGATGGGCAGGGCTTGCAGCGTTGGTTGAATGAGTGGCTGGGGCGCCAGGGATCGAACCTGGGAATCACGGGATCAAAACCCGTTGCCTTACCGCTTGGCTACGCCCCATCTTTATGAACCTATAGCTAATCCAGAGTGTGGCTCTTGCGCAAGTCATCGAAGCGAGGTTGACAAATTTCACGGAAAAGTGATCCGGTTGGCATCACCAGTCTTGGGAGTGAACAGTGACCGACGCTCAACTGATAGACGGAAAACTATTTGCCACGCGCCTCCGGAATGCTGTTGCGGATGCGGTGAATTGGCTTGGAAACGAGCACAACCTCGTCCCCGGCCTCGCCGTCTTAATGGTTGGAGATGATCCTGCGAGCCAAATCTATACACGCAATAAAGCAAAGCAAACCACTGAGGCGGGAATGACAAGCCTCCACGAACAACTTCCGACTGAGACTTCGCAAATGGCGGTGCTCAAAAAAATAGAGGCCCTTAACAACGATCGCAGCATCAACGGCATTTTGGTGCAACTACCCCTGCCCAATCACATGGACTCCGATATTGTCATCGATACAATCACTCCAACCAAAGATGTCGACGGGTTTCACCTCCTAAACGCCGGAAGACTGGCGAGCGGCCGCTCCGGACTGACACCATGCACGCCGCAGGGATGTCTGATACTTCTGAAGGAGACCCTGGGCAACCTGGAAGGCGCAAACGCGGTTATTGTCGGCCGCTCTAACATAGTAGGGAAGCCAGTTGCGCAATTGCTACTACGGGAGAATTGTACCGTTACCGTCGCCCATTCGCGGACCCGGAACCTTGCTGAGCTCTGCCGTCGTGGTGATATATTGGTTGCCGCAGTAGGCAGACCGGAGATGATCCGAGGCGATTGGATTCGACCCGGCGCCACTGTGATTGACGTAGGAATCAATCGAATAGTTGGACCAGACAACACCACTAGGCTTGTCGGTGATGTATCATTTAGTGAAGCGGTGCAGATTGCCGGCGCCATCACGCCGGTTCCTGGAGGAGTGGGCCCAATGACCGTTGCGTGTTTGCTCGCGAATTGCGTGCGAGCCACCTGTCAACAACACAACCTCCCAGAGCCTGAGCTATGGCCAGCAACCTAAAGCGCACAAGCAAAAGATATAGTTACACGCTACGAACAGTCCGGCCATAACGCCAGTCTAGCAAATCAGCATACCCACCGATCAAGAGTCTCTGTCTCGATAAAGTGAGGATACACACTCTTTAGGCAAACGCTGACAGTGTTGTCACCCAAGGATCTTATAGCGCAAAGATCAAGTGTTGAACGACTTCACCCATCGTTAAAAGATTTTTCTAGGCGTTCGTGTCGCTTTTGTGCGTCGATGCCCAACGTCGCAACCGGGCGTGCCTCCAGGCGACTCAAGCTTATGGGGTCTCCAGTTTCTTCACAATAGCCGTAACTGCCGTCCTCGATTCTTCGTAAGGCGTCGTCAATCTTGGTCAACAACTTCCGTTCCCGATCCCGGCTACGCAACTCGATCAATCGACCAGATTCTAGGGAAGCGCGGTCGGCTAGATCAGGTTGCTGATTCGTATCTTCCCGCAAGTGCATGATGGTTTGAGAGGATTCAGCCAGTATTTCTTCGCGCCACTCAATCAGCTTTTGCCTGAAATACTCCCGCTGCAGCGGGTTCATGAAGTCTTCATCCTCACTTGGGCCATAGTCGGAAGGCAGTACGACAGGCTCATGCTTGGACGCCAGTTTAGGATCCTCGCTAAGTTTCTTTTTTTTCTTTCGTGCGGCCATGTACTGCTCACGCCTTTCTCATGGCCGTTTTAGTGGCGCGGAGTATATAAACCTAGCTTACAAGCTGCAACTTGGACGTATGGTCGCTCGATAAACCTCGATCTGCCCCTGATTTATGCCGGCCCCGCTCCGCTTTAGGGACTGCCGGGTCACTTCGGGGATCAGATTGGCTACATTCTATGCCTGCTTCGCGCTTGCCCCATCCAATTTCATCAATAAGGGAGGTAGGAAAAGAAAATCTGCTAGTAACGCAAACGCGATTGTCACCGAACTCAATAGGCCCATGTCAGAGTTGACCTTAAAGCTGGATGTGGCAAGAACACCGAACCCGATAACCAATGTTATTGAAGTGATGCACAGAGCCACCCCGACCGTGCGGAAGGCATAACGTGTCGCTTCCACCGCATCCATCGAATGCTCGCGCCGGGCGCGAAGATACTTACTTAAAAAATGAACTGTATCATCGACCACGATGCCGAGGGTCATGGCAAGCACAATAGCAATGGCCAGACCAACATTGCCATGAACATAGCCCCACAGCCCGAATGCCATCGCAGCTGGAAATAGATTTGGAATCAAGCTAATCAATCCCATTTTGACACTACGCAGAGCAAAGATCAGCACCAGTGAAATTACCACTAGGGCCGTAATGGAACCGGCCAGCATTGAATTTATGTTGCGCCCGGAGATGTACGAGAATACCACCGACAAACCGGTGCCCGGTGCTCGGGTTTCTGGCATGTTCTCCGATAACCACACTTGGGCCCGAGCATCCAACTGTCGTATTTCTTTCGAGGAGATCCCCTTAACAGAAACCATCAACTGGCTGGCAGATTTTGGGACATTGATCATGTTGTTCAAGTCAAGCCCATATGGCAGAGACATCTCATATAGCAAAAGATATTGTGCCGCGAGATCTCTTTCCTCCGGGAGCCTATAAAAATTGGGGTCATCGCCATTCATGCTCTGGTTGAGTCGTTTGAATACTTCCGTAAGTGCGGCCACGTGCGTAACCTTCGGCTGTGACTTGAACCATCGGCCAAAGGCCTCAAGTTTTGTAAGATAATCGGGATCCGAGATCCCACCTTCGTCCGAAGCAGGCACGGAATATTGCAGCATCTGCAGCCCATTTAAATTGGCCTCTGTAAAATCTGAAGTAACCCGAATGGGAACCGAGCGGTCAAAGTATTTCAGAAAATTGTCGTCAAGGTCGATCCGCAAGATACCGAGTGCCAGAAGTACAATCGCGGCTCCGGTACCCCAGAATAATTTTTCGCGATGTATCACCACCAATTCGGCCAATCCATCCATCATACGGCTACCAATGCCATTCGTTGGAGCCACACGCGCCGGGAAGATCGATACCAAAGCAGGCAAGAGAGTAACCGAAAGAACAAACGAGACCATTACGCCGGTCGCAACGATATTACCAAGTAAACGGAAGGGTGGCGCATCTGAGAAGTTCATGCACAAGAAACCAATCGCAGTAGTGATGCTGGTAATAAAGACCGGTGCCATATTGATACGAAGTGCTTCGACCAGTGCATCATGTTTCCCCAAGCCCCCCTGCATCGAAAGGCGCATACTGGAGAGGATATGCACGCTATGTGCGACTGAGAGAGTGAGGATGATGATTGGGGAAATCTCAGAAGATGGAACCAGTACCGCGCCCGCCCATCCGGCTACACCCAGGGCAATAAGCACGGACATAAGAATTACTAGAAAAGTCGCGAGTGTTCCCCAGGTGGTACGCGTTGAAATGCCTATGATCACGAGTATCAACAAAAACATCAGCGGAAGCAGTTTCCCTAGCTCCTGCATCGGCACCTCAGCAAATGCCATGTTGATCGCAACGCTGCCGTTCAAATAGACGTCAATATTTGGAAATTTAGCCTGAAACTGTTCCCGCAGATCACGAGCAAAAACCATAATCTCAGGCACTTCGTTGAGTGACTTTTCGGGCTTCACCACGAGGACTTGTACCGCAGTAACGTGCGCCTCACGTGACAATAATCGGCCCGCTAATGCGGGCCTATCCAGTGCGATCTCACGGGCCGCGGCAACGTCATCGTCGCTATACTGAGCTGCATTTTTGATCAGGTCGTGGACGACCAAGTCATCGCCATCCGCACGAATGTTTTGATAATTGCTGATTGACTCGACCCGTGTCGAATAGGGTGTCTGCCAACTTTTTTCAGTCAACCATTCCACCCCTTCCAGGGTTTGACGCGTGAATACCTCTCCGTCTCGTGGAGCCAAAATAAACAATAAATTCTCTGCTTTTACATATGTATTTTCAAGCTGTTCAAGCGCCAACAAATGGGGGTTATCCTCGCTGAAAAATACCCGAGCATCTGGGTTCATCGTGAGGTGACGCGCGCCGGAAGCAGCAATCACGCAGATCAAGATAGATACCACCAACACCATCCACCGATTTCGTACAATCCACCGACCGTATGCGTAATCAATGTCAGCGGTACCTTTTGATGTTGCTTCGGCCATGTTACTCGGTTTCCTCGTTGGTTAATCGCCGCCAAGAACTTTGAGAGTTCTCACGGATTCCTGGTTCCAACCTCCCTGCTTAGAACATCTTCCACTACGGGACCACAAGAATTAACACGTTCGGGGATGCTGCCAACGCAACCCGTCCAGCCTCCACTGTATGAGGCCAAATTTTAATGGCCTTTCTAAGCCAATGCGCGGGCCGTTTTCTTTATCAATTTCCAGAGATCCTCAACATGCCGTCGTTCGGTCGTCGTTTGACCAATAGAAATACGTATCGCGTAGGCGCCACGCAATCGCGTATGGGTTAGGTAAGCGGCTCCGCTGAGATTGATATTTTCAACGAGGGCTTCGTTCAGTGCATCCAATTTCCATTTTGGGTCCACACCGGCTGGCCGATAACGGAAACACACCAAAGCCAGCGGCGTTGGAGCAAGGCGCTCAAAATCATCTTCCATATCAATCTGGGCGGCGAGCTCTTGGGCAAGTTCAATATGAGCCTGGATCATCTGCCGGAGACGTGCCACCCCATAGCTACGTATCACGAACCACAATTTAAGCGACCGGAATCGTCGTCCGAGTGGTACACTCCAGTCTCGATAATTCCGCACGTCGTCTCCTCCTTGGCTTTTTAAATATTCCGGCAAGATCGAAAGTGTCTTAAGCAACGCTTCAGGTGCGCGAACAAAATAGGCTGAACAATCAAAATTGGTGAATAACCACTTGTGAGGATTGAACACAAAACTGTCCACCTGCTCTATACCCGCTATCATCCAACGGTATTTGGGATCAATTAAGGCTGCGCCAGCCCAAGCCGCATCAACGTGAAGCCATAAGTTATTTCGCCTGCATATGTCCGCTATGCTCAGTAGCGGGTCGATTGCTGAGGACCCTGTGCTACCCAGCGCTGCGACCACACAAATCGGCGTCTTCCCAGAAGCCTTATCGGCCATTATGTCGTTGGCCAAAGCATGCGGATCCATTCCAAAACTGTCGTCCACCGAAACTTTGTGAAAATTCTGTCGGCCTAAGCCCGCAATTTTGACAGCCTTCTCAACGGATGAATGACATTCACTGCTTCCATATACGACCATGTTATTTTCCCGGCGCAGGCCGTTCTCGTTTGCGCGCCATTTACTAGCCTGCTCACGGGCACTGAGGATCGCACATAGAGTAGCAGTCGATGCAGAATCCTGGATCACGCCCTCAAAATCTGATGGCAGACCTATCATTTGGCGGAGCCATTCCATCGTGCACTGTTCGAGCTCAGTTGCAGCCGGCGAAGTCTCCCAACTCATACACTGGGCGCCCAGAGTTGCGGTGATCATCTCGGCCAAGACCGATGCCGGACTTGAATTTGCTGGGAAATAGGCAAAAAAAGACGGGTGCTGCCAATGCGTCATACCCGGTACGACGATCTCCTTAAAGTCGTCAAATATTTCGTCAAATGAAGCGCTTTTAGCCGGGGGCGTACTGGGCAATTGGGCCAAAACCTCTCCGGGCGTAGCCCGTGCGCGAACTGGATAGTTCTCAATATCACGCAGGTAGTCAGCCATCCAATCCACCAACTCGTGGCCAGCGCGGCGAAATTCGTCAATATCCATTTTTGGAGCCTTTGTAGTAGGATGCGTCATGCTATCTTTCAGTGCTAACCCTATCAACCAAACCGATCCCCGCACCGACGTCTAAATGTCACCATCTAAAACCGTTAGCCCCTCGTCACGGCCACCATTTTGGCTCGCAGCACGTCGCCATCTAATGGGCGCAGACCCGGTGCTATCCGCCATCATTAAATGCTGTGCCTCAGAGCATTTGCTTCCGAGGAATGACGCGTTCTTTTCGCTCGCCAGATCAATTGTTGGACAGCAAATATCTGTCAAAGCTGCGCAAAGCATTTGGAATAGGTTGGTCGAGGAATTGGGTGGCATGAACGTTGTCAAGGTTGCCTCTACGAATTCGGAACGAATACGAAGCTGCGGCGTAACACGTCAAAAATCAGCATACCTTCTTGACCTAGCCCAACATTTCCAAGATGGAAAACTTGAAACTCATAGTTGGAATAGGCTAGATGACGAACAAGTCATTACGGATGTAACTCAGGTCAAAGGGGTAGGAAGATGGACGGCGGAAATGTTTCTCATTTTTCACTTACTTCGACCCGATGTACTTCCACTAGGAGACATTGGTATCCAAAAAGCTATGCGCCTACATTTCAATGATGGCGATCCCATGTCGGAGGACGCCATGACGGCAAGGGCAGAGCCGTGGCGACCATGGCGTTCAGTGGCCGTTTGGTACTTATGGAGAAGCCTAGATCCACAGCCAGTAGACTATTGATAAAGCGCCCAAATACCGGACATAAGGCGCGGCAAACAGCTTGAAGTGTGCTATGAGTTCGTGCCTAAACCTAATGTTTAACCTCTTTTGGGGCCCTTGGGGCCTAACGTGCATGCGTGTAAGGAAATTTTTGGCGGCGATGATACTAGCCGCGACAACGCTAGCCTCAGGACCACTTAACGCACAAGAAGCACTTGTGGGCGTCGACGCCGTAGTTTTACAACCCTTGTCCCAAACTCAACCGGTTATCGGGAGGTTCGTTGCTAAACAGGCAGGCGTCGTCTCGGCACGTGTAGCTGGCGCCGTGACGGAAGTGCGTGTTGAAGTTGGGGATCGGGTTAAACGTGGTGAGATCCTCGTAGTAATTGATCTTCAAAAAATGACCCTTTTACGTGACGCTGCACGCGCAGAAGCGGATCAAGCCCAGGCGGCAGAGAACGCAGCACGGGCTCGTCACAACAAAAGTCAGAACGAATTGAGTCGTATCGAGGGCATACAGGACTCTGTTGCCTACAGCGCAGCGCGCCACGAGGATGCTGTCCAGAGTGTGTTTGAGTCTGAAGCCACAGCCGTAGGTGCTGCCGCCGCATTTGCAGGGGCCAGCGCAAGACTAATGCTCGCCGAGGGTAATTTAATCAATGCGCGGGTGCGCGCGCCCTATGATGGCTTAGTAAGGGCACGGCACACTGAAATAGGCTCTTACCTTCAAACAGGGGACGGCGTATTGGATCTAGTCAACGATACGGACCTGGAGATTGAGGTCTTCGTTCCCTCCAATAGAGTTGCTGGCTTAGCGCCTGGCACTGCCATACAGGTGCGTCCAGCGGATGGCTCTAGTCAAACGGCCGTAGTTCGTGGAGTTGGCGCCGAAGAAAATGCGACGTCGAGAACTCGGTTGGTCCGTTTTACCCCCGAGTTCGGTACCGCAACAAAATATGGGGTGGGTGAATCAGTCGACGCCCTTCTGCCCCTAGGTGTGCCCCGAGAGGTGGTAACCGTCCACAAAGATGCCGTACTCACACGTCAAGGGATGTTCTTGGTTTACGTCGTCGACAAAGAAAATTCTGCTCAAATCCGGCCGGTAGAACTGGGGGAGGCAATTGGTTTGCGCTTCGAAGTCCTGTCCGGACTTGAATCAGGAGAAATAGTTGTAATTCGAGGTAACGAGCGTCTGCGGCCAGGCCAAGCCTTGCGAATAGGAAGCGAAGAATAAATGGGCCTAATTCGGCTTGCCATTGAACGACCTATTGCTGTGGTTGCAGCGGTGCTGATGATTCTGATTTTCGGCATGCTGGCCCTGCAACGCATTCCCATCCAGTTGACACCGGACGTTCGGAAACCGGTCATCACGGTTACCACCTATTGGGCCGGGGGCTCGCCCATTGAGATGGAACGCGAAGTCATTAATCGCCAGGAGGAAGTGCTCAAGGGCGTCCAAGGAGTGAGTAGAATAGAAAGTCGCTCACAGGACGGGCGTGGAATCCTAACGCTTGAGTTCGAAATCGACAGTGACATGAACAAGTCACTTCTGATGGTCTCAAACCGACTCAACCAAATCTCCGACTATCCTGAAGAAGCCAACCAGCCGCTCATAGACACCTCGGGACTGGAAGACAATCCCATTGCATGGTTCATCGTGCGTAGGCTTCCCGGCAACAATCGAGCCTTGGAAAGTTATGGCGATTTTGCGGAAAACGTAATCCAAGACCGCTTGGAACGCGTAACTGGAGTATCGCGCACCAACGTGTACGGCGGCAGTGAAAATGAAATGCGGATCATAGTCGATCCGGACAAGCTAGCCCGATATCGCTTAACAGTACCTGACCTTGTTTCGGCGCTCAGACGTGCAAACGCCTCCATTTCGGCCGGAGACATCGAGGAAGGAAAGCGTCGGTACATAGTTCGCACAGAAGGAGAACTGCAAACCGTTAGCCAAATTCGTAACGTGGTTCTCACAAGTGCCGGCACCGAAACTCCTGGTGGGATCGGAAGAGTCACAATCGGCGATGTGGCTGACGTCAGATTCACCTTTAAGGAACCAAGGGCCAAAATTCGTTTCCTTGGAGATGAAGCGATTGCGATCAATGCCGTTCGAGCCACCGGCGCAAACGTCATAGAAACAATGGATGGGATTTACCAGGCCATTGAAGAGTTGAATGTCTTTGCCGTGCCACAAGCGGGCCTAACGATCACACAAGTTTATGATGAGACCATATACATCAATTCCGCTATCTCTCTTGTCCGACAAAATATTTACGTGGGCGGTACTTTTGCTGTCCTAATTCTGCTTGCCTTCCTGCGCTCATTCAGGGCTACCCTCATCGTGTCGATGGCGATCCCAGTGTCGGTAGTGGCTTCATTCGTTGCGATGGCGGCTATGGGTCGGTCAATTAATGTAATTTCCCTAGCAGGCATTGCTTTTGCCGTTGGTATGGTTGTGGATGCTGCAATTGTTGTACTTGAAAATATATTTCGACACCGGGAAAACGGCCTACCGTCTCATGAAGCCGCACTCCAAGGAACGCTCCAGGTATGGTCAGCGGTTCTAGTGTCCGCGTTAACCACGGTCCTAGTCTTCGTGCCAATACTGATCATGCAACTAGAAGCGGGGCAGTTATTTAGAGACATTGCAGTTGCCATATCTGTCGCTGTGCTGATGTCATTGCTGGTTTCCATTACCATGATCCCAGCTCTGTCAAAGCATTTGCTGAAAGATACTAGGCCCCCTGCCTCTCGGATATCATTACCCATAGTTGATAGCGTGGCGCGTGGGGTTGCCAAACTTTTGATGGATTATACACGACTGATCACCAAAAGCCGCGTTGCGTCTGCATTGGTTGTGATTGGGCTGGTGTTGGGAACCGGAACTGCAAGCTATCTTCTACTCCCCAAATTAGAGTACTTGCCAGAAGGAAATCGCAATCTAATTTTTGGGGTCATGCTGCCTCCTCCGGGATACAACCTAGACACAATGACCAGCATCGCCACAAGAATTGAAGACAAAGTTCGCCATCTTTGGTCAAGCGAGACCGGACCTATTGCAGAACCTGGGAAACCACCGAAGATCGGGAATTTCTTTTTTGTAGCGCTCCCCAATATGGCATTCTTCGGTGCCGGTGCTGTGGACAGAACACGTGTTGCAGAACTCATTCCGGTACTGACAGGAACTCTATACGATGAGCCCGGCACGTTTGGATTCTTTAACCAGCCCAGTTTATTCAGCCGCGAAATCGGTGGCGCGAGAACCGTGGCATTGGATATCTCCGGACCGGATTTGGAGGCAGTAGTGACTGTTGCACAGAAAGCAGCGGGCCTCGTTGCAGCTGTCTTTCCACGTTCTGGTGGACACCAAATGCGGCCAAAACCCGGCCTTGTACTGGGAGCGCCCGAAGTGCGTATTTACCCGAATAGGGTCCTATTGGCCGACAATCGTGTTGACGCAGTGGCCTTAGGCCAAAGCATCGATGCGTTTAATGATGGCCTCCGTGTAGCCGAGATCACTGTGGATGGACGCCGCATAGACCTGACGCTGCGTGGCCGAGAAGACAAGATCGATCGCACTCAAGGGCTGGCGAATCTGCCGGTAGTTACAGCAGATGGACGAATTTTACCTGTGAGTTCCCTTGCTGACATAGAAATTACCTCGGGACCAACGGAGGTTCGCCACCTGGAACGTGAGCGGACAATCACACTACAAATCATGCCTGCCCCCTCCGTGGCCTTGGAGGAGGCAATAGAGAAGGTCCAGACTCAAGTGATTGAGAAAATTACTGCCGACGGTATTCCAACTGGGGTTACGATGGGCTTGTCTGGAACGGCAGATCAACTCAGTCAAACGTTTGAAGCAATGATGGTTAATCTGCTTGTCGCAATTGTTATTGTTTACTTGTTGATGGCTGTTTTGTTCGAAAGCTTTGTATATCCATCAATAATTATGCTGTCGGTTCCAACGGCGCTGGCTGGAGGGGTTTTTGGCCTAGGTCTACTAAATCTTTTGTATTTCCAACCGCTGGATATGCTCACACTTTTGGGATTTACAATCCTCGTTGGAATCGTTGTCAACAACGCTATCCTATTGGTCCACCAAACCCTTTATCACATAAGAACAGATGCGATGGAGGTGCGAGATTCAATTCTTGAAGCCACTCGCAACAGATTGCGCCCAATCTTTATGTCGACGCTTACCAGCGTGTTCGGCATGCTTCCATTGGTGCTAGTGCCAGGAGCCGGCTCAGAACTGTACCGGGGCCTAGGTTCTGTGGTGATCGGCGGTCTATCGCTGTCAGCGGTACTTACGTTGTTGATGGTACCGGCCCTATTGGCAATATTTGTCAGCCACAAAGAAACTACGGCATTTAAAACAAAAGCATCCTTGCTTGAAGCTGCCGCTGAATAATCGACCGTGACGAATTCTATCGATCAACATTTGCCGGGGGCGCTCGAAGAACTTGCTAGCGGAACACCTACCGGATCGGCGAGAAAGGCGTGGGTATCAGTATTTTACTTTCCTGACTGACAATCAACGGACGGACCTTAGGGATGAATTCGAGCCAGCGGGGGTCTTGAAACAGTTGCTTGCGCCGCTTTGCACGTTCCTCAAAACTATCGTAAGCCCACATGTGTACAACCTGATTCAATGCCCCGAACTCAGTGGTAAAATATCCTATCAACCGGCCCAGAATTTCAGTTTGTATTTCTAGAGCGTGTTTTTGATAACTCTCTATCCATTCGCCTTGGCTGCCGGGAACCAGTGTATAAGTCCTTTGCTCTACAAACATCGCGTTTCTCCCTAAAAATTGACTAGAATTTACAAGAGTGAGTCAGAGCCACTGCACGATAGTGAATATATTGGGCCGTCCTGCCCTACACAAACCTTTACAGATTCTTAATATTGGGCCTCTTCAAATTTACTGGATCGTAACATAAGCAGCGACCCACCTGACGTTATAGGAGAATTCTAATGAACAGTGATTACCGGGCGTTCGTTGCCAGAAAATCGGGAGACGACATCATATGTGAAATTACCACGAAGGCACTCGAGGATCTTCCTGATGGCGATGTTACCATTTTGGTTGCTTGGTCCAGTGTCAATTACAAGGATGGACTGGCGAGTATTGCAAAAGGCGGGGTGGTTCGTAATTACCCACGAGTGCTTGGGATTGATCTAGGCGGAACTGTGGTGGATTCGACCGACTCACGTTATGCCGAGGGGGACGAAGTTTTGGTCACCGGTTTTGATGTGGGCGTCGGCCACGATGGAGGATACGCAACATACGCACGCGTGCCTGGTGATTGGATAGTCAAATGCCCCACAACACTTTCATTGAGAGAAGCAATGGTATTTGGAACTGCTGGTTTTACCGCAGCACTGGCGATCCGACAGCTGGAGCACGTTGGGATGGCGCCTAGTTCTGGCCCGGTCCTGGTTACAGGAGCGACTGGAGGCGTAGGCAGTATAGCCGTCAGCATGTTGGCCAATTTAGGATATGAAGTCCACGCCAGTACTGGCAAAAAAAATGAACACAATTACCTAAAAACCTTAGGAGCAGCCGAGATACATGACCGAATTGATCTAAGCAGTAAAGGCCGGCCTCTAGACAAGGAAATTTGGGCAGGAGCTATTGACCAAGTCGGCGGCGAAGGATTGGCCCGCATCATGAGTAACTTGATGTATCGGGGTGCGGTTGCATGCACAGGTTTAACCGGCGGCGTTACCTATTCGACAACAGTCCTACCCTTCTTGCTGCGAGGCATTTCCGTACTCGGGATCGACTCTGTCATGTGTCCATCCGACGAAAGACCCGCCATATGGCAACGAATGGCCGATGAGCTAAAACCCAGTCGACTTGGGGACCTCATCGCGGCAGAGACGGATTTGGATGGCGTCGCAAAAGTTTTTACCAATATCCTTGCTGGCAACGTCCGCGGACGAACAGTCGTAAAAATTAACTAACATGTCATCTATTTTTGGAACCGTATCCTGGACACGGAGATGTCATCTCATGGGAGAAAAATATAATACAGCGTAAATTTAGAGCTATGGCCCGAAGTGCAATCCAGTTTCCTCAAAGCGCGTCGCATTTTCTAGAAATGCCAGTTACCTTGAACTTGGCCCAACAATGCGCCGAAACGCCCACTTCAGTACACGCAATTCCGAATCCGTCGTGGATGACAATACGATCTGTTCAGTCCTTCGACGCACACCACCGGCGCCGAAATAGACACTGTCATGAAGCGCTATAACACCACCGTGGGCATGAAACTGCCATCCCTGCCCGCTCGGCAAGCGCAACAGAACGGCTTGATTGCTTTTAACTAGAGATGCCCTAACACTTGGGTGAAGGTGGAAACGTGCAGCCAATGGCCGCGGCTCCCGTTTCTCCAGAGATGTCCCGTCAATTGATTCAATGCGATCCTCGCCACGCAGGCTTTCTCCATCGGCATCAACATATAGACGTCGCTGGTGCCTCAGTCCGAAACGTTCAGCATAACCATCGTGACTGGCGTCGATCCAAACCGAACCAGACTGCTCCTCCCGCACGCTCTTAGTGAGCGGAGGCTGAAATCCAAGACCCGCGCGTGACAGTATGCTTGAGTCCGTATCGTTGATCGTAACCGTAGAGTGCGCTGCTGTTCGACGCAGCGCTTCGCGCCAATCGCTATCCTCGCCGCGATAGGGGCCACAGTTGACCACCAAACGTTCCTTGTTGACGCTCATTTCGAAGCTCAGCGCGCCAGCATGAAGTTGAGCATCCACTGATGTAGCCGGACCGGTGTCCATAATCGCAAGCACTTTATTAGCGGTCACACGTTGATAACCGGTGTGTGGGGCATTGGTCAGGGCCTGCCCGTCTGCCTGAGAGATTTCAAGCGCGGCATCGATTAGGGTTGAATTCCCCTCGGCGCTCCCGTTGAAACAGCTGAAACCGCCATCGCCATGGCGAAGCCCCCGCAACATGGGCGCCATCCGATCAAGGCTTTGAATAAGCTGCTGCGATACAGGTTCGCCGGCTGAGCTTAGCACGGCTCTTACATCACCGATGTCCCCGAGCACCCTGCACTGTTGTTTGGGGGACCGTTCAACGTGCCCACCATCGGGTAAAATTTGAAATTCCAATTCACGATCCAATAACTTAAGTGCCGCTGCGAGGTTCCGCGGAGCCGACGACAAGCATAACATCGAGTAAATCAAACCGCGGATCGCCGTGATACGACGTGCGCCCGAAACATCTTGGTCGACCACGCGCGACAGGTGGCGGGTCTGTCGAGATAAACTTTGATAGAAAGTCTTCGCGAAATCATCGGTGCCTCCGGCAAGCAAAAATGGTGCATGTATCAACAAAGCCGCTACACGTCGCCCTAGCACATCAGGCCGCCAGACCACGGGCCTCCACTGATCACAAGTATCCACCCAGTCAGCTACTAAGGTGCGGGCAAGACGTTGTGCAGCCTCTCCTCCGTGCCCCTTCAAGTCTCGCAACCACTCGAAGCCATGCAAAGCGGCAAGCCAATCCTCTGAGATTCTATCGGGGAGCCATGGCGCCCCGTGAGGGCTTCGGAGCTCCTGCGCAGCAAACGCGTAATTACCATGAAATAGTGCCTCAGCACGCTTTAGGTCGATCGGCCACGGATCATTGGGAACAAAGTTTAGCTCGTTAGCCGTTCGCCCCATCAGCGACAATCGGTACACTGAGCTACCATAAACAGCATTGCGAATCCCTTTGGTCACGCGAATCCCGCCCCACACGCCGTCATGGTTATATATGCGATTCTAAATGACACCCTTTATCGACGCACTCATGCAACGGACGTCCCTGATCGCAACTGCAGAATATTCTTCGCATAAAATTCTTGGCCCCCGTCAAAGGCTGCTGTCCCCGCAACCAAAATGTCGGCACCTGCTGCAACCGCCTGCGGCGCAGTATCACAATTGATTCCACCATCGACTTCCAGATCAATCTTTCGTCCACTATCATCGATCATATTTCGGAGCTGCTTAATTTTTTCCAGCTGCGTGTCCATAAAGCTCTGCCCACCGAATCCCGGATTTACAGACATTACCAATACTAAATCGATACACCCAATTACCGACGCAATAGTAGTCGGCGGCGTACCTGGATTAATTGAGACCCCTACCCTTTTTCCCATAGCTTTGACCAACTGCAACGTCGCTTCCAAATGAGGGCAGGCTTCTACGTGTACCGTGATGATATCTGCCCCAGC
The DNA here is from genome assembly GCA_002938115.1 of Alphaproteobacteria bacterium MarineAlpha9_Bin7. Classification (GTDB taxonomy): domain Bacteria; phylum Pseudomonadota; class Alphaproteobacteria; order UBA7887; family UBA7887. The sequence continues at coordinate 16,744 of PTKD01000010.1, forward strand.
ATCTGCGAATGCTGATATGAAAGGGTCAACCGGCTCAATCATGAGATGGACATCAAACGGTTTCGCACTATGAGGGCGCAAAGCCTTAACCAAAGCCGGGCCGGCCGTGATGTTGGGAACGAAGTGCCCATCCATGACATCCACATGGATTAAGTCTGCCCCCGCCTTCGTAACTGCCCGAACCTCTTCACCTAAACGAGCGAAGTCCGCTGCAAGAATCGAGGGAGCAATTCGCACCTGCTTATGCATGGGCCTCACGTAACAGTAAACTACACGCGCTTCAAGCGTGCGGCATAGAAGCCATCCATCCCACCTTGATGCTCCAGGTGACTGGGAAAAGTGCGGAGATCACCCTCATCGGTGATGAACGGAGCCAAGTAGTCGCACTCATCCGATAACAGGGGCACACGCTGAAGTTCTGGTCGACGCATCAACAAGTTGGCCACGCGTTCTAAACCCTCTTCAGGCTGCAACGAGCAGGTAGCAAAAACCAGAAGTCCGCCCGGCTCCATCATCGCAATTGCCGAGTCAAGTAGTCGATCTTGAATGGCAATAGCATGTTCAACGTCATTCCTGTTCTTTATGTGAAGGATATCTGGATGCCGACGAATAGTTCCGGTTGCCGTACACGGAGCATCCAACAAAACGTACTTTGCGAGCGAAGTCGGTCGCCATTCTCCCGCATCCGCATTAACCAACTCAGCACTTAAACCGAGACGTGAAAGATTGTCCTCTAGCAGACGCAAACGAGAAATTGAACGATCTACCGCAACAACGCGTGCGCCGCGAGAGCATAACTGGGCTGTCTTTCCCCCGGGCGCGGCACACAAATCAATGACCCGACTTTTGTTTAAATCACCAAACAATGCCACCGGTAGCGCGGCGGCCGCATCCTGCACCCACCACTGACCTTCGACAAAACCCGGTCGGTCGCCAACCGGTCCTCCTGGTTCGACACGAAGCGTACCACTCGGTAATAAGTTAGCGCCGAGCTGTTTCACTAAATGCTCAGGAACACCTTTAGCAGTAATATCCAACGGAGCTTCCCGCAGATGCGCAGCTGAAATCTGCCGTGCGACGAGGTCGCCATAACTGGCGCACCAGCTTTTCCACAACCAGTCCGGAGTATTTAGCCTCTCAGCATCTTGGGCCGCACACCACGCCGCACCTTCCCTAGTCACTCGCCGAAGCACCGCATTAACGAGCTTTCGATAGCGACGTAGATCGGTCGTCACCAGGCTCACGGCACTATCCACCGCAGCATAAGGTGGAGTTCCTACAAATAAAATTTGCGTTATTCCCAAACGCAACAAATCATTTACACGCCACGCCGTATCCGGCAGAGGACTACTCAAACAGTGTTTGATAAGATCGTCGACCTGGCCAAGTCGACGCAAACAAGTGGAGACCAGAAGCCAAACGAAAGCCTTATCCCGATAACTGAGCTTAAGAAACACTTTGTGACTCGCCGCAGCCTCATCAAGCGATCTATGGCGGCGTAGTATGGCATCGATAAGTTGAAGAGTGACCAACCGAGTTGATATAGGAGATGGGAGCATGGCAATTCGGTTGCTCAAAAACTCAATTGTGACCTAATATAAAGCACATACGGATTGGAAGCAGACATCTTCCCCTCCTTCTTTTGTCAGTAGACAGTAAATAGAAGACACGTGCGGTCCGGGCCCCTGCGTCCGAACATTTTAGGCAACAGGCTGCGTTGGCACCACTCTGTCGAACCGTAGCGTACATCTTGTGATAAATGAAAAATACAGAGACAAAGCCACAGATCAAACGCAAAGCCGGGAAAC
>PTKD01000100.1 GCA_002938115.1 Alphaproteobacteria bacterium MarineAlpha9_Bin7
GCCACAGGGCCCCGAACCAACACGCTATGGAGACTGGGAGAAAAACGGGCGGGTCTCGGACTTCTAAAGGCACCGACGTCAGAACCCTCAGACGTCCCAAAAAGACCTGAAAGCAAATCCGCCGGGCACAAGGCCCGGCGGACGAAAACTCTTAAAGCTCGTGTCGACCTACAGGTCGGCGCAAGCGTAGCAGTTGATTTCGAGACCAACGGCCACTTCAAGAACTACGGGCTTCGTCCACATAATATTCTCCCAAATCGATTGAACTACCGGGGTAATTCCCAATTAATCCGACCACCACAATACCCATTCTCGTGAACGCGAATATCTATATCGGCTATTAGGAATCTAAATGGCCCTCACAGCTCCTTCATTAACGGCGGGATGTCCTGCAATGGAGGGAGCACCAGAGCTTTTCCAGCTTCCTGTAACACCTTGAGAAAACATGCATAAGGCTCGACTCGGACGTATTGAGACGGCGTAAGTGCCACGATTTCTCGATCCGGCAACGTCGTCCGATAAAGGGTAACATCGAAGCTACTGTGGGGCCCCACATTGGCTGTCAGAGCTGGGACAACGGCAACACCTAAGCCTTCCTGGACCATCGAAAGAGCTACTTCGTATGTCCGCGTCTGGCCAACCACACGGTAGTGGGGGAGTACACGCTGGTACCACTCTTCGATTCTGCGTTTATGCTGGCTGCCAAAATTAAACTGGATCGTGCTGTTGATCACTGTGCGCTCTGGCGTCCCTAAATCCTTCTCCACGTTTTCAATGTTCGACAAATCTATGCCTCGTGGCACTGCCAAGACATACGGATCGGTGACGGTCGGGGTTTGGTGGAAGGAAGAACTTGAACTGGCAATCGAGTCCGTTGCCAACATAGCAATGTTTAAACGCCTGCTGTAGAGCAAGTCTAGGGCTTCCGCCGGTGCCGTCTCGTGAATATCCAGTTCCACATCTGGAAAGATTTTGGCAAGCCTATGAACTGCGTTCGGGATCAAATTTCGTGCAATCGAGGAAAGCGCACCAACCGCTATCACGCCACGAGAACCTTCAGAGAATTCCCTAAGGCCGACTGTTGCCTCCTCCACACTCGACAGAATGAGTTCGGTTTTACGTGCGAGAAAACTACCGGCATCAGTAAGATTCATCTGGTTCCGGTCGCGATTAAACAACTGGGTGCCGACGTCCTTCTCCAGTTTAGCGATCTGCTGAGACAGCGAGGGCTGCGCCAGGCCAAGAAGTTTGCTCGCCTTGGTAAAGGATTTCGCATGAGCAACCGCCCAAAAAATCCTCAGTTGATGGAACGTCATAATAAACAACTATCACTAAATATCTGATTTACGTGATGCGGAAGCTAGGCCGGGGCGACAAATAGCGCAAGCCCCAGAAACTGACGGATTGTAGTAATTAGTTGAAATCACCACGAACCTTATTTGCGCGGTAAGACGAGATCCAATCACGTTCTTTCAATTATTAATGTGCTTCGGCCCAATTGTCTGCGAACCCCACGTCTACCGTAAGCGGCACTATAAGCTCCCGCGCCGGGAGTGCTGCACTTTCCATAGTCTTGGAAACTACCTCAATAGTTAGGTCAAGTTCGGCTTCAGGCACCTCAAACAACAGTTCGTCATGCACCTGGAGAAGCATTTTCGCGCTCAGCCCAGCATCGGAGAGTGCGGCTGGCATTCGAATCATCGCTCTTTTTATAATGTCTGCAGCAGAACCTTGGATGGGCGCATTGATCGCCTGGCGTTCGGCATAGTTGCGTCGAGTGGGATTCTTATCTGCGATAGCCGATACATGGCATCGTCGCCCAAATATCGTTTCAACAAATCCGTGAGAACGCGCAAAATCCTTAGTTCTCTCCATATAAGTCCCAATTCCTGGATAACGCTCGAAATAAGCATCAATATATTTTTTTGCTTCCTTTAGGGGAATTTTAAGCTGGTTACCAAGTCCGAACGCGCTTTGGCCATAAATTATTCCAAAGTTAATCGCCTTGGCACGGCGCCGCATGGATGGATTCACTTCACCAAGGCCCACACCAAAAACTTGACTTGCCGTTATCGAATGTATGTCAGCCCCCTTTTTAAAGGCATCCAGCAAGGCACCGATATCGGCAATGTGTGCCAATAACCTAAGTTCGATCTGTGAGTAATCAGCGCTCAGTAATTTATGCTTCGGCGACGCAATAAAAGCTCTCCGAATTTTCCGTCCTTCCTCTGTCCTCACCGGAATATTCTGCAGGTTCGGATCGGTCGAGGACAATCGGCCTGTAGCAGCACCGGCCATCGAATAAGAAGTATGCACGCGACGGGTAGTAGCATTGATCTGTCCAATCAGAGCATCAGTATAAGTGCTTTTCAGTTTGCTCAACTGGCGCCAATCTAGTACTCGACCCGGCAATTCGTGGCCCTGGGAAAAAAGTGCCTCAAGTACGTCGGCTCCAGTCCCATAAGCGCCAGTTTTCGTTTTCTTACCGCCTTGGAGGCCTAACTCATCGAATAGCACCTCCCCCAACTGCTTCGGAGAACCGATCGTAAATTCACGGCCTGCAAGACTGTAAATCTCGTCCGACAAAACTCCAATGCGAACAGCAAAATCATCTGACAGTGCCACCAGAGCATCACGGTTCACCACGATCCCAGCCTTCTCCATCTCAGCCAATACTGGAATAAGCGGCCGCTCGAGGGTTTGATATACAGTGTTCATATGTTCCAACACTAGGCGCGGACCAAAAAAATCAGCGAGACGCAGGGTAATGTCGGCGTCCTCCGCCGCATATTCGCACGCTGCTTCGACTGGTACCTGGTCAAAGGTAACTTGTTGTTTCCCGGTACCAACCACTGCTTTGTAGGAAATTGGCTTAACGTCAAGATGGCGTTGGGAAAGAACATCCATCCCGTGACTTCCGCGGCCAGCATCCAAAACGAAGGACATCAACATTGTGTCATGAACTGGATTTATTCGTATGCCATACGGTTTTCGAGCCAAAACGACCATGTCGTATTTAAGGTTCTGTCCAATTTTCAGCACATATGGATCTTCAAGGAGAGGCTTAAGTATCGCTAGCGCCTCCTCGAGTGCAATTTGCTTTGGCACATCCTCTGTCGTTTTAGTTTCGTCAAGAATACTTTGATCGGTCCGGCTGGAGACGTCATGGCCCAACGGAATATAGCAGGCTCGACCAGGCTCGATTGCGAGCGAAACACCAACCAGCGTTGCGCTCATCGCATCTAATGACGTCGTTTCAGTATCAACGGAAACACGGCCTGCACGAGTTGCAGCCTCGACCCATCCCCGTAAACTCTCAACCGTCTGAACCAGCTCATAGGAGCGCGTTACGCTAAGTGTCGTATTCTCACCACCGCTGCTATTCGACGCAACACCAAGCTCATTTTCAATCCTCTTCAGTAGCGACTTGAATTCCTGTGCTAAGAGAAAAGGCCTCAACACGTCTAGATCAGGTGGCAATAGAACGAACGAATCCATCTCTTTTGGTACAGGAACGTCGTCCTTAAGTCGGACTAAATCACGACTTAGCCGAGCCATGTCAGCTTGTTCCATAAGAGCTTGTTTACGTTTGGGTTGCTTAATCTCTTCGGCTCGGGACAACAGAGTATCGAGATCGCCATAGTCAGAAATCAGCTGCGCCGCAGTTTTTACGCCAATACCAGACACACCGGGCACATTATCTGTGGGATCTCCAGCCAAAGCCTGAACATCAACCACTTTGTCCGGTGTCACTCCGAATTTTTCGGCAACTTGCTCAGCACCAATCTGCCTCATGGTCTTAGGGTCCAACATGCCCACACCATCACCGACCAGTTGCATCAGATCTTTATCACTGGATACAATCGTCACCCGCCAGCCTCGGGAACGAGCTAACCGAGCATACGTAGCGATTAGATCATCGGCTTCATATCCTGGCTGATCTATTGCCGGGAAACCGAACGCACGTGTTGCATCATGAATGATAGGAAATTGAGGAATCAGCTCCTCCGGAGGCGCATCGCGATTCGCCTTATAATCTGAATACATATCATGACGGAATGTGGGCTGAGCCGTATCGAAGAGCACTGCCAACCCGTCACAGTCCAAATCTCCCGCAAGCCTGTAAAGCATGTTGCAAAAGCCCAGCACAGCGTTGACGGGGGTGCCGTCGGCACGGGTCATTGGTGGGAGTGAATAGAACGCGCGAAATATAAATCCAGACCCATCGACCAAACAAAGATGCGTGATAGATTTCCTGTCAGCCATTCGCGTCTCTCCCAACAAACTAGCTCGACCATGCCGCAACTCAATCCACAAGTCGAGTGAGCTTTGAAATAGAAGCAATCGTTCTCAGTGTAAAAGCTATGTATGCTGCGTCATCCATGGCTGCAAAGACACCTCCCACTCTAGAATCCAGTACAAAACTTGATTTGGACCACTCGCCCATTACACCGGGTGTGCGTCTCGCACTCTTTTATGCCACGACTTTTTTTGTGATTGGCGTCTATATGCCTTTTTGGCCGGCCTGGCTGAGCGGCAAGGGGTTGGGACCAACTGAAATAGGGATCTTATTGTCCATCACTACCTGGACTAGGGTGATAGCTAGTCCGCTAGTGGCACAGGCAACAGACCGCCTAGGTCGGCGCAAACCGTTTCTCGTCGGGCTGGCACTCATGACGCTGTGCACTTTTTGGTTGTACACCCAGGCCGGCAATTTTGTTACCTTCGCCATCGTTGCGTTTCTGTTGGGTTGCTCATTTTCTCCGATGATACCGCTCGCCGAGACAACAACACTGACCATAACGAAGGATCGCGGACTGGATTATGGACGGATACGACTCTGGGGATCCGTCACTTTTATCGCAGCATCATGGGGTGGCGGTTTGTGGCTTGCCGGGCGTTCGGACGACGCGGTCATACCATTAATTCTTGTGGGGTGCGTAAGCATAGTTTGCTCGTGCTTTCTTTTACCCGACGTGCGTATATCAAAGCCCACGAATACTAAGGCCCCAATTCGCAGATTGCTCACGTCCCCTATCTTCATTTTATTTCTCGCGTCAGCTGGTCTCATTCAGGGAAGTCATGCCGCCTTTTATGGGTTCTCCACAATTCACTGGCAAGCAGCGGGCCTAAGTGAGAGCAAGATCGGGCTTTTATGGGCAGTGGGCGTGGCTGCAGAAGTCTTATTGTTTGCGTTTAGCGGCGCGGTCTTGCGAAGAACTGGAATAGTAGGACTGTTGCTAATAGGAGCCTCAGCAGCAACCGTCCGATGGACCGCCACATGCTTTGTAACGGATTTCATGGGACTTGCACTAACGCAAGTGCTGCACGCACTTACGTTTGGCGCAACACATTTAGCTTCGCTCAATTTTATACAGAGAGCTGCTCCCGCGGGCAGTACCGCTACCGCGCAAGCACTATATTCAGCGCTCGGTCTAGGAGTTGCATCAGCAGTTATGTTAACTATTGCTGGAAAACTGTACGCCGATTACCAAGGTATTGTGTTTCTTGTGATGGCTATCGCTGCCATCACTGGCGGTCTCTGCGCTCTTGCATTGCGCAAATATTGGAGTGGCGCCCAACTTGGCGTTGAGTAAACTAGCCGTTCAAAAAATATGTTCGTGAATCCATTCAAACCTCGGCCAAATTACTATCCTGGAGCACGTAGTGCTTTCCGCAATAGGGACAATCAATCTTGCCCGTGCTCCCCATCTTTAAGTGCACTTTAGGATGCCCGAGCAGGCCATCACCACCATCGCACGAAATGATGGGGTCATTCACGAAGACTGTTTCGGCACTGTCCAAGGTAATGAAGTCTCCTGCTCAAGAGAACCAACGTCGCAATCGCCTTGGCGAAACACGGCAGCTCATGATATCGGTCTTGTCTCGGCACGCAAGTGAGAACCAAAAGTACGACAAATAACACATGAAAGCCCCTAATCTCACACCTGATTTTGCAATTCGGGCACGCGATCTCTGGAAAACGTACTCCCCGGGTCGTAGTGATCCGGTTGAGGCGCTCAAAGGCATCAACCTGGATATTCCACGTGGCTCGATCTTTGGTCTTCTCGGACCAAATGGAGCAGGAAAATCGACTTTCATAAACATACTGGCAAATCTAGTGAACAAGAGTTCTGGGTCAGTTGAAATCTGGGGCAACGACATTGATCACTCGCGCCGTCAAGCCAGCGCTGCTATCGGGATCGTGCCCCAGGAATTGACCATTGATCCATTTTTTACTCCACGAGAAACTTTGGAGTTACAGGCTGGCTATTATGGCGTGCCTAAATCCGAACGACGTACGGCAGAAATTCTAGTGGCTCTTGGTTTGGCCGACAAAGCCGAAGCGTATACACGGCGCCTTTCTGGTGGCATGAGACGCCGCCTGATGGTTGCCAAGGCCCTAGTCCACCGCCCACCGGTACTCGTACTTGATGAACCCACTGCTGGAGTTGATGTAGAGTTCCGTGCCCAGCTTTGGGAATACGTCCGTAATCTCAATGCGGAGGGAATCACTGTACTACTTACCACCCATTACCTCGAAGAGGCCGAACGTATGTGTGACCGAATTGCGATAATCGACAACGGGGATGTCGTGGCGTGCGATGAGACCCACACGCTTGTGCAGAAACTGGACAGCAAGGAGGTTTCCATTACTGTGACCGAACCGATAACCGAAATCCCGACGCCACTTCAAAATATGGGAGCCCAACAAAAATCACCGCGTACTTTAGTCATACGTTACCGCCCCAGTGAGGTGAAAATTTCCCAGGTCCTAAACGCATTAGATCTTGCGGGACTTTCGATTGCTGACCTATCCATCAGTGAGCCTGCTTTAGAAGATCTGTTCCTAGAACTCACCCGCAAGGTCAACATCCAAGCTTAAATATCTCAAATCATCGCAAATGGGCTAGACATGCAACGTTTAGATTGGGATACAAAAGGTTCAAGCACCCGTAGCTCAGCTGGATAGAGCGCTGCCCTCCGAAGGCAGAGGTCACAGGTTCGAATCCTGTCGGGTGCGCCACTTTTTGCGCAATATATTCAGACAGTTACCAGTTTAGGGTTTCAGTCTGACCTCAGAGAAATGCAGTTTTGACACAGATTTGACACAGTAAAGGGTCAAATCATGGGTTGTGTGCGTAAAAGAGGTAAATCTTGGAATGCTCAGGTGAGGATTTCTGGATGGAGAAGTTTCACTAAATCTTTTGCTAAAAAGTCAGACGCAATCGTCTGGATAAATGGACTAGAGAACAAACTTTATTCTGC
>PTKD01000101.1 GCA_002938115.1 Alphaproteobacteria bacterium MarineAlpha9_Bin7
AGATTTTAAATAACCGGAGCTTTGGTCTAGAATCCGGTATTTGATTTTTTCACGGTGGGCCTCAAGAGCATTGGCTCGGACATAACGCTGCATCACCTGGTAAACGGCAATTTCACCCGTATATTTGAGTGCGCTCTCGCGCGTAAATCCAGACCCCTCTACTAACACCTGATCAACTGTTTCTGCCTCAGCCGAAAGCCCAATTAGGCAAACAATAATCGCATATCCACAGCGACTTAGGTGCCTTTTGCCGCGCGACAGTATCCATAAGAGTCTCTGGCGGGGAGCAGGAGAGGGTTGAGAGGTTGTATGTATTGATGGTTGGGTTCCCATTTGTCATGCTCAAGTTATGCGCCGTAGTTCTGAGGAAATAGATCCGCGTTGACCGTACCCTATCGGGCGGTTTCGCGGGAAATATTATATTTCCAGAAGGCCAAAGGAGTAGGAATTTGTTAAGATAGGTTGGAGGAATAAGATAAAAACGATAAAATTTCTTATATTTCAGAGATATAGATCTGTTTTCTCATAATTTAGTAGAGAAAAGAAGAATTCTCAGACGGTAGGAGAGCCATGAAGGTGAGGCGTTTTAAGGTATGCCGAGGCGTGGAGGGAAACGAGTTGCTATGAATCACTTGATCAAGATGATGGGTGTGGCTGCTATTTTTGGTGTGATCGCTATTTCGGCCGTCACGGCCACGCCGCCGCCAAATTATCCGGTGAAGGCATTTGACGCAGTGACCCAATGTATGGCGGACCCGACATGTGTGGTTCCGATCGAGGAGCGAGTCGATGGGGATGTGGGACTGGCAGAGAATCTTACCTACCGAAATCCGGTTTGCGTATCAGGTTGTATTATTGTTTGTAGTATACATGCATGCTGGTGTGAGGCCGACGAAAAATGCGAATAAGATGCATGAGGCCGAACAGTATGCAGCCCGGCTTAGACTTCGGTCATGGAGGACCGTGTTAGGACCTTTGCAACGGTTAGTCTGTTTCTGAACCGGCTACTACGATTTCGGCGGATGCGGCTGTCTTGACGCCGTCCGATTCAAACCAAGTGATTTCAATTTTACCGGTCTCAAGGGCCTTTAACTTGAATCTCAGATAGGGATTGGTTGCCACGCCGTTGAACCAATCGGCGGAAAACACCAACTGCCCGTTGTAGTGACATTCACAACGTTCAATGAGGAAACGAGGAATTAACTCACCGGTGTCAGGATTCCGGCGTCGCCCCGTCTGCATTACATGCTCGGCTAGGCACCTAACCTCGATGATCTCACCTTTTTGGGCCGTCTCAGGTACTTTGAGCCGTCGGCGCCGGCTGTCATTGATTGCCAAGATTCAGTGCCCCCTAAATGCAGCCGCCGGCAGTGACACTTACAAATCGCTGTGTCATGCCCACTGTACCGTCTGCCATGTTTGCCACGAACGTAAGCTCTGATGACGCGTGCATTCGGCATCGAAGCACGACAGAGGCTTCACCGCAGGCAGGCGTAAAGTGGTAACGGGCTATCTCAGGGGTTGGGTTCACCATGCCGATCACATGAACGGTTTTTGGGTAATCGTTGTTCGTCATAGAACAATTGACCGTAAACGAAGCGGGGACGGAGCTGCCATCCTCTGCAATATCTGGGACCGTGGCGTCGATCAGTCCCTCACGTACTGGCCGCCCTTGCAATACTTCTCTCACGATTCTTTGTGCCTTTTCGTAATTAATGGCTAATTCGGAATCTGGAGTTAAACGGGCCAGTGGGTCATCTCCCGGTGCCCCCGGTTCGGACGTTTGCGCTAGGACTTGCCCCTTTCCCAACACTAGCCCTATTGCTCCGGCACGGATGAGCAACTTTCTGCGATGTATGTTGATTTTGTTCATTTCACTCCAACAGGTTCTCGTAAGATTTCATGCCACGGCATTACCAAAATATTTTGTCTGCGGAACCGGAGGTCTCAAACTTCCCACCTGAATAAAGATAAAACCGGGGCTGCGGTTGTCACAGCCCCGAGGTACTAATCTCTGACTTCAGTAAAGATTAGCCTATCAACTGTTCGCAGCCCAACTTCGTCATGGGGGCACGGCAAGGTCGAAACTTCGAACGGATGGTATTTTAAACGCTTGAATCGGCGTGCACAATCATTCATCAATCGGCAGGTGTGGAAAAAGTTATAGATTGATACTACCGGGCTTCTCGCGGAGGATTTCCTCTGATAGCATCGCGCTCCCGCGATTTATACCGTGCTCGGGAGCAAAGGGTTTACGAGTGGGATTGAAAGGGAAATTGAAGAAAGTGGGAAAGAATTTATCACGAAGGAATTTTTTATTGGGGACGGCCGGTGCCACGGCCGGAATGGTGCTTGCTGGAACTGACCGCAAAACCCCTCTCGCGGACGTTGATCCAAACACAGGTCTTATGCGGGATGGAATCCCCATACGGCCGCCGACGCTTATCGTTGAAAATAAGGCTGAACTGCCGCCGAAGAGGGGGCTTCGTGCCGTAGTCGTTGGGGGTGGCTGGGGCGGCTTGACCATAGCGAAGCACCTCAAGTTAAGGGTTCCCGAGATGGAGGTAGTCGTTATTGAACGACGATCGATGTTTATGTCGTGCCCGATCAGCAATCTTTGGCTGGCCGGTTTGGTGGATTTTGATTTTATTACTCATAGCTTCGTCGACGCGGCGCGCAACAATAATTACCTGTTTTTCCAAGCCACCGTTTTGGATGTCGACCGCGAAAAAAAGCTCGTGTACACCGAACAAGGTTACATGGAGTATGACTATCTCGTTCTTTCCCCAGGCATAGACTATGACTACGGCGCTATCGGTGTCCATGATGCGGAGGAGAGGTCCGAGCTAATGCATCGGTACCCAGCGGCATTTAAGCCTGGCTCTGAGCACATCACCCTGAAGGATAAAATAGATAACTTTGAAAAAGGTTTATTCCTTCTGACGGTTCCCAGTGGCAACTATCGCTGCCTGCCGGCACCATATGAGCGTACTTGTATGATTGCCTCAGTCTTCAAACGAAAAAAGATCCCGGCAAAAGTTCTGCTCCTTGATCACACGCACGACATCAAAATTAAGGGTGTGGGATTTCATGCTGCGTTCGACGAATTGTATAAGGACTACATAGAATACGTCCCCTCTGTAAGTCTTGTTAAAGTTGATCTGGACAGAAAGAGTGTCAGTGACGAGTTTGATGATTATCAGTTTGACGACGCCGCAATTTATCCCCGTATCCGCGCGTCACGTTTGATTGAGCACTTGGGACTTGTTCAGGACGCAAGCCCACAAAAGGAAGCGCGAATTGATATGCACCGGAATCACATTCACGATGATAGGCACGTCTACGTAATCGGGGACTCGCGTTCCACTGGATATTCCAAAAGCGGCAGCACTGCCCAAGCTGAGGCGCGTTATGTGGCGAAAGTCATTGCCGGACGCATCAAGGGAGTAGAGATCCCATGGGAGAGCCCGGACACCAGTTGTTATTCAATGGTAGGAGCGGAGCCGATGGAAGCAATTTATTTTGGCTCGAAATATTTACACCCGCAGAGTGCTGGCACTGCCATGGACAACGAGCGTTTCAGAGATTACTGGATTGATAGTGGAGTGGCGTTTGCGTGGCGAGATCGTAACATGAACCGAAGTGCAGAGATGGGGCATGAGATGATCGGTTGGGCACTTACCCATTACGCCGAAATGTTTGGAAGTGCCGAAATGTTTTAATGGTGGTTCTGAGTCTTGCAAATTAAACCCTATCTTCGTGTTTGTGTGGGAAAATTAACCACTTCCTGGGTTGGTATAGTTTCCTTACCGATGATTGCCGCAGGATTCCTTTGCGTGAATTTGTTCTGTGCCGTGGCGACTGCCTCTGATTTATATTCAGTCGGAGAGAGATTTCGTGACTGTTCAGTGTGTCCGGAAATGGTCGTGGTGCCCGGCGGTAATTTCATGATGGGTTCTCCTCCTCAGGAAATGGGGCGTACCCATCAGGAAGGCCCCCAACATAGGGTTCTAGTGCCGAAGTCTTTCGCAATAGCTCTTTATGAAACGAAAATTTCGGAATGGAAGAGCTGTGTATCTGAGGGTGCGTGTGATTTGGGTGTGCACGCACAATCAGAAGGCGGTTCAAAGGTTGGTTGGCGGGAGTGGAAGCGAACACATCCGGCCGTTGAGATTAGCTGGGATGATAGCAAAAAATATGTGGCATGGTTGACATCTAAAACTGCTTTTGAGTACCGCCTTCCAACTGAAGCGGAATGGGAACATGCTGCAAGAGGCGGGACTACCGAGGCGCGATTTTGGGATCAGTTGGAAGGTATGGCTTGCGAGTTTGCAAATCTAACTGGACAGAATAGTTGCAGTGACGGGTATGAGGAAGGCGCACCGGTGGGCTCCTACCGGGCAAATGCGTTCGGTCTTTATGACATGTTAGGTAACGTCGCCGAATGGGTGGAGGATTGTTGGCATGAAAGCTACGACCGGGCACCAACAGACGGCAGAGCTCGAACCCGAGCCCCGGACATGGCAAACGGTGGATCTGCTGATGCATACTCTGTCGGTGACTGTAATCAGAAGGTCTATCGTGGCGGCGATTGGCACAGCGCCCCGCACGAAGCACGGTCCGCTAGTCGTGCTGGTATGAGTAAGGAAGCAAAAAGCAAATATATAGGCCTTCGAATTGTTAGGGCTTTGCCGTGAGAGCGGGTCGAATACTAACAGGTATGTGGTGTGCGGTGAGTGCGTCTCTGATTTTATGCAAAGTAGTTAGCGCTGAACCGCAGTTAGTTGATATTGAAATGGTCCTTGCGGTCGACATTTCATCCAGTGTGGACGACTCGGAATACGATTTGCAAATGACAGGGTTGGCTGCCGCTTTTCGTCACCCGGAGGTTATAGCTGCTATTGAGAGTTTGGACTCGGGCGGTATTGCCATGGCTGTGGTGCAATGGTCTGGTACCTGGGCGCAGGATGTAGTGGTGGATTGGAGTCAGATATCAGACGTTGAGGGTGCAGCGCGATTTGCGGATCTTATACTGGCGGCTCCTCGCGCCTTCGCTGGGGGTGCTACCTCAATAAGTGGCGCTATACACTTTGGCCTACGGCAGCTTCAAAGCAACGACTTTAATGGTAATCATCTCGTCATAAACGTTATGGGAGATGGGCGTGGTAATGACGGCCCTCTTCCTACTAGTGTGCGAGATCGGGCCCTTTCTCTGGATGTAACTATCAATGGCCTCGCGATTATCAATGAGCAACCCTTTGTCGACTCCTACTACGAAGAGAACGTCATCGGTGGTGTAGACGCATTTGTTCTGCATGCCGAGGACTACCTGGATTTTGCAAGGGCCATTCTCGAAAAACTGGTGCGCGAGATCCGGCAACGGTCTCCAGCCGGTCAGGTGGTTGCGTCGGTCAGTCCATATATTGGATTATACGTGGCCGGGCATGGTATTCCTTAGGCAGTGTGTTTGATTTCTCGCGTAATCGTGGGGCTAATACGCGTGCCCAGTTGTATACAAGAAGTAGAGATCAAGTTTCATGGAGGAACGTCTGGACGAATGTCTAATGGTGCAATCTGATGCTCCAGATTGGTTCCATGCCGCTATTGCTGATGCTGGAGAATCTCGTTTTGTAGATGTTGACGGATGCGCAGTTCACTATCTTTACTGGCCTGCAAAAGAAGAGGCCAAAGGGAATTTGCTTCTCGTTCACGGGGGTGGTGGGCACGCGCATTGGTGGAGTTTCTTGGCGCCAATGTTGGCAAAGGATTTAAATGTAGCAGCGTTGTGTCTCTCCGGCATGGGCGATAGTGGTCCACGTTTAACCTATGATTCGGATGTTCGTGTCTCTGACATGCGAGGTGTTATTGGCGACGCAAATTTTGTTGCGCCCACGTATGTTCTGGGTCACAGCTTTGGCGGCTTTATGGCAAGCCGATTTGGTCAGCTATATGGCTGTGAACTCACAGGTATAATAATTGTTGACAGCCCAATCCGGCCCCCCGAAAAACGCAAAGACGATGTAAAACGACGCCCGCGCATGGGCAATAAGCGTTACTATTCCGACTTTAACGAAGCCCTAAAACGGTTCCGTTTGATGCCCTCGCAGCCCTGCCAAAATGCATTTCTTGTAGAACATATTGGTAGACATTCGTTAAAACTAGATGCGAAGGGTTGGTGTTGGAAATGGGATGGCGGCGCCATGAAAAATCAGAGATTTGGAGAACCCTTTCACGAATATTTGGCTGCGGTGACATGTCGGAAAGCATTCATTTATGGTGAGAAATCAAAATTAATGGATGGTGATACGCTCGGTTTTATCAAAGCTCTGGTTGGCAAAGAGGCCCCGGTGATAGGTATTCCGGAAGCCCATCACCATCTTATGCTGGATCAGCCGATCGCTTTCGTTGCTGCTTTGCGGGGAGTCTTAACTGCTTGGCGCCATACCTGACGAATGCTTGCGGCTTTCTTAGGTTATGGCCCGCGGCCTAATATTAATTCAATGAACGCATAATGCCTGGGACTACTGAAACTAGAAACGATACCGGCGCCGAATTGATTGCGCGTGTTCTTCTACATTTTGGCGTCAGTCGATTTTACGGTCTACAGGGCGGGCATATTCAACCCATTTGGGATGCCATTACCCGTTTTGGCGGAGTCGTGGTGGATACACGTGATGAACGTGCTGCTGTGCATATGGCACATGCCGAGGCCGAGCTTACCGCGAAAATTGGGATCGCTCTGGTTACCGCTGGGCCAGGGGTAACGAACGCTATCACTGCCGTAGCAAATGCGTACAAAGCGCGGACACCAGTCTTGATAATCGGCGGAGCGGTTCCACGTCCGCAATCTGGCGCTGGCGCACTGCAGGAATTACCGCAGATAGATCTAATGCGCCCAATTACGCGAGCCGCTGTCTCGGTATGGGATCCCCGGCGTCTTGCGCATGAATTGGATATGGTGCTTTCAGCGGCGTTGGGGCTGGGCACGCCCTGCGGACCAGTATTTTTGGAGGTTCCGACGGATGTACTGCGCGCACGAGTAAGTAACTATGTGGTTCCTGAGCGTTACTCAACGGAAGAGTTCGCCCAGAATCAACCACTAAGTTCAAAAAAAGTTTCACGTGCAGTTGATATGCTTTGGAGCGCGTCACGACCACTGGTGATTACGGGGCGAGGTGCTCGTGCATCTGGTCCTGCATTAATGGGTCTATTGGAAGCGAGTAAAGCGGTGTACTTGGATACGCAAGAGAGTCGCGGTATC
>PTKD01000102.1 GCA_002938115.1 Alphaproteobacteria bacterium MarineAlpha9_Bin7
CGCCGGTGCCAAGTTCACTCCGAGCACTACGCGCAAAAAGGGCGAAGCTAATCCCGGTGTGATACTCAAAACCGCGGCTGTCAGCAGGATCAATAGTAACTGTTAAATCCGGCGCTTCCTCTCGAACCAAATTAGCGACTTCACTCAAACGTTGATTTAAGAGTGCAGCCTCGCCAGGTAAATCCATCGCATCCATGCGACGCAAGCCCCGCACGGCAGGCCCAGCTGCATCAAGTAGCCCTGCCAGAAGCTTGCTTGCATCACTAGCAATTGCCGTAATGGTAGCCGCATCTTTGCGATTTATAGCTGCAAGTAGTTTTTTTGACAATTCTGCTGAGACGAGCAACTCTTTGCATATCATATCAGCCATCGAAGGCACATTAATGTCGACGGATAGGCCCTGTATACCGAGCTCTGAGATTGATTCCGCTGCGAGCAAAATCACCTCTGCGTCGGCCATCGCGGCTTTAGCAGCACCAATCAGTTCGACGCCGACGGCACAAAACTGACGCCGTGGGCGCAATTGCCTACCTTTTACACGAAACACTTCACCGTTATACGCCAACCTCAGCGGCCGCGGCGCATCCCGCAAACGAGTCGCTGCTAGGCGAGAAACTTGGGGGGTTATGTCGGCACGCAGACCCATCATACGCTGAGACACCGGGTCCATAAGCCTAAAAGTCTGTTCTGCAACCGCCGCTCCTATCCCTCCGAACAAACCACTTTCAAACTCGAGCAATGGAGGTTTAACGCGTTGGTAACCATATTTAGAGAAATGATCTGACAAACGCCGGATCAATGCCTCCTCCTGATCAGCAGTAGGTGGAAGCAGGTCTTCTAGTCCTGCAGGCAATAGTGCTTTTTTTTCCTGAAATTTCGTCATGGTCCGTAAGTTTACACGGGCAAAATGCCATAGCAAACTACTAGAATCGTCTAGTTGCGCTCAGCGAAACACAAAGCGTTCGCTCGCACCACATAAGGGAGGGCCTGCACCCGGTCCAAAAGCTCCTGAGTTACTGGCTGATCTACTTCTATTAAAGCGATAGCTTCAGCTCCCGGAGCCGCACGCCCAAGATGGAACGTAGCGATGTTCAGATCGGCATCGCCAAGGGTCTTACCGAAGCTCCCGATAAATCCCGGTTTGTCCTGGTTAGTAATAAGCAACATGTGTGGCCCTAATTCTGCTTCTATATTTATGCCGGCAATGTGCGTAAGGCGTGGTTGCCCTCCGAATACTGTGCCCGCAACGCTTTGGGTCTCCGCTTCCGTAACCACAGTTAACCGAATCATGCTGTTGTAGTCGCACGGTCCGTCCCGCTTAATCTCACGAACCTCAATATCTCTCTCCTTCGCAACCAACGGGGCGTTAACCATATTGACCGACTCAAGCAGTGGCCTCAGCATGCTCTCTAACACTATCGCTGTTAGCGGTCTTGTGTTGAGGGACGACGCTGCGCCCTCATACTCGACGGATACCTCCTTTATACCGGCCTCCGTTATCTGGCCCGCAAAACTGCCCAGTTGCTCCGCTAATGCCATATAAGGCCTGAGCCGTGGCGCCTCTTCCAGGCTCACCGACGCCATATTTAGCGCGTTTGTAACAGACCCGTTGGCTAGATAATCTGACATCTGCTCTGCCAATTGGACTGCCACCTTTTCTTGGGCCTCGTTGGTTGCCGCACCTAAATGAGGCGTCGCAATTATTTCGGGCATTCCAAATAGCTCATTGCTTACTGCCGGCTCCTCGACGAATACATCAAGTGCCGCGCCAGCAACATGTCCGGTCTGAATTGACTTTTTGAGATCGCCTTCCAGAATCAAACCGCCGCGAGCACAATTTATTATACGAACTCCGGGTCGAGTCTTCGACAACGTATTTTTATCAATCATATTACGCGTAGTCTCAGTAAGCGGCACGTGGAGACTGATAAAATGGGATTCCGCCAGCAGCTCGTCCATGTCCACTCGTTCAACGCCCAATTCTGTAGCGTGTTCATTTGTCATAAATGGGTCGTATACGACCACTCGCATTTTCAAACCCTGCGCTCGTTCAGCTACGATAGAACCTACATTCCCACAACCGATCAGTCCTAGAATTTTTCCAGTTACTTCGACACCCATAAACCGCGACTTCTCCCATTTACCCATCTGGGTAGAACGGTCTGCTTGAGGAATTTGCCGGCATAGTGCCATCAAAAGGGCAATTGTATGCTCAGCTGTGGTAGTGGAGTTTCCGAACGGCGTATTCATCACCACTACGCCACACCCTGTCGCAGCAGCGACATCAATATTATCAACACCGATGCCGGCTCGACCAACCACGCGTAAACGTTTACCGGCAGACAGCACTTCCGCAGTAACTTGCGTGGAAGACCTGACGGCAAGCCCGTCGTATCCACCTATGCGTGCAATCAGATCCTCCGGATCTAGATCGATACTGACATCCACATCAATGCCACGGCTGCGAAAAACCTCGGCTGCCCTACCGCTAAGTGTGTCGGATATTAAAACCTTGCTCATGGATCGCTCTCAGAACCGCAGAATATCCCTCATCGGCCTCTACATGTATCTCGCTTTGATGTCATCAAAAGCCCAATCAAGCCAGGGAAATAATGCCTCGAGATCAGCACTTTCAACAGTCGCACCCGCCCACAAACGTAGTCCAGGCGGGGCATCACGGTGACCATTAATATCGTACGCAGCACCTTCTATCTCTAACAACCCGCACATAGATTTGACAGCATTTCTTTGCTCATCAGGGACTAAAGTCACAAACCAGGGGTCCACAATCTTCAGACATACAGACGTAGATGACCGAATTACCGGATCCTCAACCAAAAATGATGCCCAAGAACAATCCGCCAACCAATCGGCTATTGCGGCGAGGTTTGCTCTGCTACGACTTATCAATGCTTCTTGCCCACCTATCGATACTGCCCAATGCAAGGCGTCTAAAATATCCTCCACACACAACATCGATGGGGTATTGATAGTCTCGCCAGAAAAAAACCCCTCTATAAGCACTCCGTCTTTGGTCATACGAAAAATCTTCGGCAGTGGCCAGGTTGGAGTGTAAGTCTCAAGTCGCTCGACCGCCCGCGGACTTAAAATTAAAATTCCGTGTTGACCTTCACCACCAAGCACTTTTTGCCAGGAGTAGGTAACCACGTCGAGTCGATCCCAAGGCAAAGGCATAGCAAAAGCTGCCGAAGTTGCATCACAAAAAGTAAGGCCCTTGCGGTCTGGCGCAATCCATTTTCCGTCCGGAATACAAACCCCTGAAGTCGTGCCATTCCAGGTGAAAACAACATCGCGGGTACAATCCACCTGAGCAAGATCCGGAAGGGAACCATAATCCGCCTTGAACACGCGAACATCGTGAAGCAGTAACTGATTGACGATATCTTTGGCCCACCCTGCACCAAAACTCTCCCATACCAACAGATCTACTCCACGCGCACCCAACATCGACCACATAGCCATCTCAAAAGCACCTGTGTCGGAAGCGGGCGTCACAGCAACCCGATAGTCATTGGGCAGGATGAGTAAATCCCGACTGAGTTCAAGAACATCTTGAATTCTTTGCTTAGCAGCTGCCGAACGGTGCGAACGACCCACGAGCGCTTGGTTCAATACACTCGGCGACCATCCAGGACGTTTGGTGCAAGGACCAGACGAAAAATTCGGGTTGGCCGGGCAGACACTCGGTTTCATTTCCACCTTATGTCCATGGATTGAGCCTCAACGGGCAAAGCCCGCGCTATATTATTTGCACTCAAACGAGCCATCAGTACCACAGTGCCGTTCCAAAAAATTTCTCGTGCCCCTTAACGTCAGAGCTGATAGTTGTGATTTATTGGACCATGCCCACCGCCATAACCAGGTGCGGTCCGAATAGCACCAAGAACATAGTCCCGAGCGCGCACCACTGCCGATCGGACCGACATACCCTGAGCAACTCCAACCGCAATTGCAGAGGCCAAAGTACAACCGGTGCCGTGAGTGTGGCGGGTAGCGACTCGCCGCGAACTAAACATTTCAACACCATGCTCCGTAGCAAGTAAATCAGTTATCTCATCGCCATCCAGGTGCCCACCTTTCAGAAGTACCGCCTTCGGGCCCAATGCCAACAAATCGCCTACAGCCACGTGCATATCTTCAACAGTACGAACCTCGGCTCCAAGCAGTTTTCCTGCCTCAGGCAAGTTCGGCGTAATTAAGGCAGCTAGCGGAACTAGCCTGGAAATCAGTGCCTGTACAGCACTCTCCTCCAACAGCGGTGAACCCCCCTTGGCATACATGACCGGATCCACCAACAAATCCATATCACCCAAGTATCGGGTTAAAACATCTGACACAACCTGGATTAATTCCGCTCTGTGTAGCATTCCAGTCTTAATTACATCGGCCCCTATATCGTCTAGCACCACGGTAATTTGTTTCGCGACAAAATCTGCCGGCAAGTCCTGAATAGCGGACACACCATGTGTGTTCTGCGCGGTTAATGCGGTCACGGCTGTCGCGGCATAACCGCCTAGCGCCGTAACAGTCTTGATATCGGCCTGTATGCCTGCACCCCCACCTGAATCCGAACCAGCAACCACAAGGACGCGCCCATTCATAATTCACTGCTCCGACGTGCTTTACGTTCAACCAGCATGTTGCTCAATTGCACCTGCTATCTCATTAATAACATCGTGCACAAGGCTTTCATCTTCCCCCTCGGCCATGATTCGAATTTTTTCCTCAGTCCCGGATCTACGTACCAGCAAGCGACCGGTCCCAGCCAGCTGCCGTTCCGCGGCAGCAATCAAAGTTCGAATTTCATCGCGATCAAGCACATCTCGGCTTTTGGAGATTACATTGCGCAGCACTTGCGGCAACGGCGTAAAAACGCGGCAGGCTTCGCTTGCTGTTTTCTCCGACTCGCCTAGCAAAGAAAGCACCTTAAGCGCTGTAATCAAACCGTCACCCGTTGTTGTATGATCTGCCAGGATAATATGACCTGACTGCTCCCCTCCAAGATTGTAGTCGTGCTGCCGCATGTGCTCCATGACGTAACGATCTCCAACGCGCGTCCGAACAAGATGGAGGCCGATACTAGTCAGGTATCGCTCCAATCCCAGGTTTGACATTTGAGTCGCTACCAGCCCACCGCCACGCAACTGTCCACGACTATGCATTTTGCCAGCCACCAACGCCATAATCTGGTCTCCATCTAGCAATTGTCCCTTTTCGTCCGCAATCACAACTCTATCCGCGTCTCCGTCCAGGGCGAATCCGATATCGGCATTTTCCGCACGAACTGTTTCACACATGCGTTCGGGAACCGTGGAGCCACAATCAAGATTTATGTTGGTTCCATCTGGGCTGACACCGATCGCTGTCACCGTCGCGCCCAATTCCCGAAGTACACTAGTGGCCACACGATAAGCTGCGCCATGGCCACAATCTATTACGACCTTGAAACCATCAAGCGTCATCCCTCGGGGGAATGTGTTTTTGGCAAACTCTATGTAGCGGCCCTGAGCGTCGAACATACGCCATAGACGACCCAGCTTTTCAGGAACAACTGCTTTACCACCAATCCCGTTCTTAATGAGAACTTCAATTGCGGCCTCAGCTTCATCCGACAATTTGTATCCGTCGGGACCAAACAATTTTATCCCGTTATCCTGATAAAGGTTATGCGACGCGGATATCATAACCCCCAGATCGGCGCGCAACGACCTTGTCAACATCGCTACCGCTGGAGTCGGCAACGGCCCCAATAAGTTAACGTTCATGCCCATAGCAATAAAACCAGCCGAAAGTGCCTGCTCGATCATATAACCGGACAATCTCGTATCCTTGCCGATTACCACATTATGACGGTGCCTACCGCGTGTAAAATAGCGCCCAGCAGCCAGCCCCACCTGGAGTGCCGTCTCGGCCGTCATGGGTTCAGCGTTTGCACGTCCCCGGATACCATCAGTGCCAAACAATTTATGCGACATTATGTCTACTCCGGATTTCCCGCACTCTACGGGTTTTAAGGCACGGCTTGTCCCTCA
Source organism: Alphaproteobacteria bacterium MarineAlpha9_Bin7 (assembly GCA_002938115.1). Lineage (GTDB taxonomy): Bacteria > Pseudomonadota > Alphaproteobacteria > UBA7887 > UBA7887. The sequence continues at coordinate 6,054 of PTKD01000102.1, forward strand.
CGCAATGCCACCTACCATCGCAACTTAAATCGGCGCAACCAAAGAGCCAATCGTTTCCAATTGCAATCCCTTATAACATCCAAAAATGCAAGTCACGTTCCAAACTAGACGGTTGCTTTGTGGATTGCACTCCACACTCCTATAGCCTGCGCAGTCTCAGAAACGTCGTGGGCTCGGATCAATTGCACACCCTGGCTTACCGCATAGAGTGCTGCCGCAACCGATCCGGCGAGGCGCATTCGCGGTGACTCTCCGACCGCCAGGCGGCCAAATTTACGAGATGCACCTACCATTACGGGACAGCCCAACCCATGGTAAAGGCTCAACCAATTAAGTACCCTTAAGTTCTCGCCTGACGTTTTGCCAAATCCCAATCCAGGATCTACTATGATTTTACTGCGTTTAACACCAGAAGCACATACGGCTTCTATACGATTCTCTAGGTAATCGTATACATCAACTGCGATGCGCTCACGCGCATGGAGAGGCCCGATAATTTTTGACTTTGCAGAATGTACCAAAATTGTAGCCACGCCTGTTGATGCAGCAACCGTAGCGCTATCCGCATAACCTGTAAGTGCGGTCACATCATTGATAATCAGTGCTCCATTTTCGGCTGCCGCCAACATAGTTTCGGGGTGGTATGTGTCTATTGATACTGGTATCCCGTCTGCAACTAGCCCACGCACTATCGGAATAACTCGTTTCTGTTCTACTTCCGTTGAAATATGCTGGGCTCCAGGTCGGGTCGACTCACCTCCGACATCAATAAATTTGGCGCCTGCCTTAAACAACTCCCTCCCACATGTTATAGCCTGTTCTGTAGTTTTCTGCTGGCCATGCTCCGAAAAACTATCTGGTGTGGCGTTAACTATGCCCATTATTACAGGCTCGAAGAATGAAGACCCGGCAACCCGCTCGCGCTGTCGCCCTAGGCGATGGAGTAAAACCTGTAATTTTGATTCCTCTTCAAGACCAAACTCACGTTGCCACGAATAAAATGCCTCGACCGTCACCTCTTCGGTCCGTACCTCTCCCTTATCTCGTGCAATTATCTGGCATGAAGTAAAAGCAGCGCTGCCGGCTATCGGTAACCCTTGTCTAACACTGACAGCCTTTTCGGCGGCCTCGCCATGGATGATCCGGAGTGGCCGTAAATAAAAG
>PTKD01000103.1 GCA_002938115.1 Alphaproteobacteria bacterium MarineAlpha9_Bin7
TGAAACTGGGAAGTGGCATGTGGGTTCAAAAATGGTCTTCGTGAAAAACCCGGGCGGTTGTTCCTTGCCTTCGGGCGATCCTGAAACTCAGATATGCCTAACCGGGGAAAATGGCAAAATACGGATTAGCCAATTCAACCGGGAAGCTGGGGCATGGCGAGTTAAAACAAAGATAACGCACCCAATGGATACGGGTTTTGTTGTAGATGATAATGGTGAAGTCGTGCCGGCTTACTATATTGATCGGATCGATTTTGCTGACGAAAACGGACCCATAGCGGAAATTGAAACGTACGCAGCGCTATCTACAAATCCAGTTATCATGCTTGATTTGCCAACACGGGGTCAAAATATCCGTATAAATGTGCGCGACGTCAAAGGTCTTCAGTTTGAGGCCATGGAGCCGGCGCCATCCATGTAGTTTGTCTTTGACGTTCTTTGCTTTGCAGCCACTTACACCAGAAAATCAATTTAGTTCGACATGGCGGATGAGCGGAAGTGACTCATCTTTCGTCCACTCCGCCAATGAACCGTCATAAAGCACGGCTTGTTCGTTTTCCAAGAGTTCGTGAGCGACAAACCAAGCCATAGAACTTTCCAGGCCTGCATTGCAGAAGAAAATTTGCTTACCGCTGTCCGGTGACCCCGCGGCCGAGAATAGTTGTTTCAATTGCTTGCGGTCACGAAATTCTAGGCCCGCATTAACGGTTAACCAACTCATCGGCAAGTTGAGCGCACCTGGTATTGTGCCTGAGCGGGAAAGCATCCAGGCACGGTTGATCCCCATAAACATGTCATTGCTACGCACGTCAATTATTGGGATTTTATTGGCGAGTGCGTTCTGAACGCCTTCGCGAGATATGAGAAGGTCTGCCCTTGGTTTTGCAGTAAACTCGGCAGCCGTAATCTCATGCAATCCGACATCGAAGTCGGCAGACCATTCCGCCATCCAAGCTGGCAAGCCACCGTCTAGGATTGATACGGAATCGTGGCCAAGATATTTAAAGGTAAGATAGATACTGGTGGTCTCTGCAGCATCGAATGGCCCTGTGCCGGATCCATAGATCACCACGTGAGTATTGTTTTTGATACCGAGCCGACCAATTAACGCTTCCAATTGATCAGTGGGTGGCATCATATGGGGAATGCCCTGTTTTCTCGTGCGCCAACCATCCTTGTAGTAATTGGTGTGGATTGCGCACGGTAGATGGGATGCTCGATAATTTTCCGTCGATCGGCGAACGTCCAGTACGGTTATTCCTTCTGCGCACACTACCGGTTTTAGCCACGAAACATCTACCAACGGGGTAGTGTCTTTCGCTGCCAATCCGTTGATGACGGAGAAGGATAAAGCGACTCCGATTAGAAGGGCTCCGACCGCTACAAGCCTCATCGTGGAGAAGCCGTCGCTGGAGTTGGAGCACCACTTGGTCCAAGGGATACTTCGGGCATTGCATTTTTCGCTTTTTTCGCCGCAGCTACCAATGGCGGGCAGGCGTGTTCATCGTAATACACTACCTGGCAATCCAGGCAGTAGAAGCACTCGTTCATATTTATCTTCCCTGTTGGCTCAATTGCGGAAATGGGACATTGTCGTTCACACAAATGACACGGGCTCCCACATTCGGCACGGCGCTTTAAAGGAGTTAACATCCGGAGTTTGCCCCCGATTGCCATTGCGGCGCCGAGAGGGCAGAAAAAGCGGCAGAAGAAACGTTCGACTACTAGGCCGGCTGACAAAAGTGTCAGGGCGTAGATTACGTACGGCCAGTCACGGGCGAATTTTAGCGAAATCGCTGTTTTGAATGGTTCAACTTCATAGGCGAAGCTGGCTGCGGTCATGGAGTAGAAGGACAAGCCCACTAAAATGATCAAGATCGCGTATTTCAAGGGCCATAAATAAGTGTGAGTCTTTGGGGAAAGTCGCAACTGCGGTAATCGGCATGCTTGGGCAATTTTTGCTAGTAGTTCCTGCATAGCCCCAAACGGACACAGCCAGCCACAGAAAATACCTCGTCCCCAAATAAAGAAAGTCACCAGTACGTAAGCCATTAGTACGATGATGAGCGGATCAGACAGAACCACGTCTGGGTTGAAGGACCCGAAGGGAGCCTGAATCCAGGTAATAATATTTATTATGGTTACTTGGGCCCCAACGACCCATCCCAGCCAAACCAGAGTGAACAACATGAACGCATTTCGTAGCCAGAAGTAGAATTTAGGCCGCCGGGTTATCGATTCCATAAACACTAAAATGGCGGTCAGAGATGCAAGGAATAGGAGCAAAATGACGATGTTAACCGCTTGCACTTCCCAGGCCCGTATCCAAACTGGTGTGTTTTCTGACGCCATGACGTCAAGGCCGGTCGGTTCCAGGACATATTGTGGCTGTAACTGGTAAGGCAATGAAAATACGGTTGTATTCCCGTCTTCGGTTTCGAATGGGAACTCTAGTTTCCACGGTTTGAGTGGATCTGCTCCCTCTGAAGCCGGCAACCATAAAAGCCCTATTTCCGAAAATATGGGCTTGTCTTTTCCGTGCAAGAATCCGAAATAACGGAACCGGTCTTTTGTTAAGTTAAATGTTTTGTCCCCTTGGATGAGTCGGAAGCGTTCGAACGGGCCAGTTGTAGTTTCGTGCATATCGTGTAGCTCATACGAACCTTTGGACATCATTAAGAGCACGAGATCTTCTGCAGCGCGTCCGCTTATGAAAAGGTTGTACGCTTGGTCTCCCATGATATTGCGGCCAATCGATGGGGGTGTTGCCGGCGCTACGAAGAGGTCGATAAAGGATTTTTCGTTGGCATTACCCTGCGTAGCGGCTTGGTGCCTTTCTTGTCGCCTGTAACGTGGTGCAACCTCTTCCTGGACGAGGCGGAGACTTTCCCCAACTTTTCGATGGGAGGAGATATCTATCCCAGCCGCAGTTGCTTCGGCAGGCGTAACCCTCAAATGTCCGACGGACCCATCTTCTACCAGGCGTGCCCAGTCGGTCTTTTCAAAAAAAGTCATGTCGACAGCAGGTTGGTCGTTCAGCCTTAGGCCGTGGGCTCGCGCTACAAGTCGTGCCGAGGTCAGGATTGCTTCGTTAAACAGAATTGCACTGATCGTCGCTGCGCTGATCCCATCCAGGGTTCCTACAGATCCGGCGGAATCATCAGATTGTCCACTTAAGTAGGAAATTTTTGTTAGGCTGACTCGCCACGGCCGACGGATATCCACGCCACCATATTGATCACCAAACTTGGCCAATCCACCAAGCAACAATATATCGATGATTGGCTCGTTGTGGTCGATCACTTTGGCGCCGGTGAGATTTCCATCTAGTCCAAGGCCGACAGCAATTTGAAAAGGCAGCGATGAAAACCCCAATGATGGCACTGCGTCAACGGTAAGGAACATAAAGCCTAGTAGGGTTTGGTCCTCAAAGATTTCCACTGCCGGTGGATCACCCTCCAACCCAGTAGAGCGAGTGGACGTCGGAAAAAACGCGGTACGCAACTCATCTGTCAGCCAGTCCGCAGAAGCGCCGGTGTACCAAGTCGCCATATCCGGCGAAGGAATTTTCGCATCACCGTAGGCATCTTCAGTTGCTTGGCGTACCTGATCCATCTGTGCATTGCCAGAATCCTGAGCCCAAGCGGTTGAATCAAACGCGCCCAGAAGCAAACAAAAGAAAACTATTTTTCGGATAAAGGAGAATTTCCCGGGAAAAATGATAAAACTGGGGACAAATCCGGTATATTTTGGTGGTATAGGCATTTTTATGGCTCGCATCTGTCCCCAAAAATCGCGGAGACTACCACGACGGTGTCCTCTGTCCACCCTGCCTATGTTCTTTACCGGGACATAATATGGATTGTCACAGACCAATCAGTCTACTAACATCAACGGTGGCCACGGCAGGATGTCCGTGGTTACACATGTTCTAAGTATTTATGTGTCGACACAGAAACCAAATAGACCGGATGGCCATGCGCGTGTGGCTGAAGGTCGAGGGAGGCTAAATCATGTCAACGTGGCTTAGCGAACGCGAAGAGCGGTTGGTGGAAGGTGCTGAAGAGCTTGAGTTTCAATCTCCGGTGCCAACACAAATCGTGTCAAATGGGGAATATCTTCCACCTCCCCAAAGTCCGATACAAAAGAAAGTTGAAAGTCGGATTAAAGAGTTAGCCGAGGAGAACAGTAAGTTCCTGGGGATGACTCGTCGTGAATACCTTATGACCAACTGCGGCATGGCTGCGGCGTTTTTGGCGATGAATGAGGTATACGGTGGTGGCGTTTGGCAAGTGGATCCAGCGGAAGCGCGGGACCCAGAGATGACCAAAGTTAGGGCAGATGAACTTGCTGGACAGTTTATTTTTGATGACCAAACCCACTTCTTGCGTGATGATTTCGCTCATGAAGAAATTACAGGTCTTGGCGAATTTGCGGCCGAGCACTGGAATCCGGTTCTCAAAGAAGAAGGTATCAGCTTAACCCGGTACAAGTTCGAGAACTACATTCGCGAACTCTGGTTCACTGCCGATACCAAAATGGCGCTGTTGTCAGGCGCGCCATTCGACGATCCAACCTGGTACCTGTTGTATAACGACCAGATCATGGATGCTTGCGCCACAGTAAACGACTTTGCTGGTGGCACGCGGATGTTGGGTCACGCCGTTATCACTCCCGGCCAGCCTGGTTGGATGGATACGGTTGACGAGGCGATTAGTCGTAATGATCCCAATATGTGTTCGTGGAAGTCCTACACGATTGGTGATCCACTTGCTCCGTCAAAGTGGCCATGGCGTTTGGATGATGAAAAGTTGATGTATCCCTTCTACGAGAAAGCAATAAAGGCTGGCATCAACACAATTTGTGTCCATAAGGGTTTAATGCCGCCAGATTACGAGCAGTCCTTTAAAGGCTTGTGGCAGTACGCAACTGCGTGGGACCTTGAGAAGGCTGCAAGAGATTGGCCGGACATGAACTTCGTCATTTACCACACCGCGTTGCGTCCGTTCCTCGAGCTGCCTGACCAAGCTTGGTCCGAGTTTGAGGCGACTGGCCGTATTAAGTGGGCGACTGATGTGGTCGAGGCAGCGCAGAAAGTTGGTAACGGCAACATCTACGGTGAGATTGGCACTTCATTTGCTAACTCAGCAGTGGCGCATCCGAAATTCTCGGCCGCGTTCATTGGTACGCTGGTTGGTGGTCTTGGTGCGGATCACGTCGTCTATGGTTCGGATACCGTGTGGTATGGTTCGCCGCAGTGGCAGATTGAAGCCATGCGTCGTCTCGAAGTTCCGGGCGACATGCAAGAGAAGTATAGTTTGCCGGCACTTGGTGGTCCGAATAGCCTCACCAAACAGGCGATCTTCGGCCTCAATTCGGCACGTCTTTACAACCTTGGCATGACGAACGTTGACAATACGCCGTTGAACTTCGGTGAAGACAAGTTAGCTGAGTTGGCGAAAAACTTCCGCGAACGCGGTGGTGAAAACTCCAACAAACGCTACGGTTTGGTTCGTACTGCTTAAGTAAGTGACTGCAACGCGTTAGCGTAACAGTCAAAGTACTGACATGGAGAAGGTCGGGGGCATCTGTCCTTGGCCTTCTTCTGTGTTGGGGGCGATAGATTGGTTGCGGCTCGTGCAGTCGGTAGATGGCGCTGCAAGTAGTTGTATCGCACTTTGCAGACGAATGGTTTCTTTGAAGCGGTGGGATGCCGCGATAGGGAGGATGTCATGAAAATTGGTTTTGGCGTAGCTGCGGTTATTGCGTTTCTTGCTGCATTTGCTTCCGTTCCCGTGACGGCGGCCGAAATATTGACCCTGAAAGCAACATCAGGACGTTTTAAGATTCAGGGAGGTTTTTACCCTAACTATCTAGTGTTCTTGAAAGGGCTGAATGCGTCAGAGATTGAAACTAGTTGGGTAGACAAGGAATACTACGCCGTACTTGATATACACGAAGGGCCGGAAGCCGGCCAGAGTGCGATTATGACACTGAAAAAATCCAGCGATCGGAGCCCACAACCAGAGTGGTGTAAAACAGAAGGTGGTGAGGAATTTTCGGGAAAGGGCATTACCTGTTTGAAAGGAGATGAGGGTTTCACCGAACAGCTCCGCTTTAAGGTAAAAGTCAAATATGCCGACTCTGCTGCCTCGTTGCCCGCGGAACTACAGGATCGTACCTGGGCGGAATATCCGGAATTGCCCGGTAGACGTGAATTTGAGGAGTTAGGCTCGTTCGATTTGCACATTGTTATTGAATAAATCTGTTGTTGGGACGATAGCGTTTGTCGGATTCAGAGTTCTTTGCGGCCAGCAATGACGGTAGTGCCGCAGTGAACTATCTTCGAGATATAGGCAGTAGCTTTGAAGCGTCTGCACGAGGGAGGGTGTTATGAGATTCGGATTTAACATAATTGCAGTTATGGCGTTTCTTTCCGCATTTTCGGCTATTCCGGTTGCAGTGGCTGATGTGTTGACTCTCAACGCAACGGAAGGGCGCTTCAAGGTTACTTTCTATCCAGACTACTTTCTGTTTTTAAAGGGGCTTGACGGCTCGGGCATTGAGACCGCTTGGGTCGATAAAGAGTATTATGCGGTGCTTGATATGCATGAAGGGCCGGAAAAAGGCCAAAGTGTCATCGTGACCCTAAAAAAGACAAGTGATCGAAGCCCTCAGCCAGAGTGGTGTAAGACAGAGGGGGGAGAAAATTTTTCAGGGCTGGGCATTACTTGCTTGAAGGGGGCCGAAGGTTTTACAGATCAACTGCGATTTAAAGTCACTGCGAAGTACGCCGACTCTGCTGCTAACCTACCGAATCAATTCCAAGATCGGGTGTGGGCGGAATATCCAGAAATGCCTGGTCGGCGAGAGTTTGAGGTGTTGGGCCCCTTCGACATGCACATCGTTCTGGAATAAGCAGGGCCGTTTTCACTTTAACAGCGGCGTTGGTGTTGAGCTCCACCGTAAACACCCTCCCGGTGATTGCCCCAAAAAATGCCATCCTACCCCAAGCGCGGCGCCATCTGGCCAAGTAAAACCTAACTAGAGAAGCGGTTTTTTACGCCACTAGGGGACGTGGTGATCGCCTTTATCCCGCCTACCCTTTGAACCACATCCGCCACCTGCGACGGTGGGAGGACGAACAATGCGGTCGACATGGCGTCTGCCGTGGTGGCGCGATTTGTAATTACCGAAGCAGATATATGGTGCT
>PTKD01000104.1 GCA_002938115.1 Alphaproteobacteria bacterium MarineAlpha9_Bin7
AAAGCATTTCTGTCGCGGTTCAGGGCTGTCTAGGGTACGTGCAAATATGTCTATGCTAACCGAGGTATTGGGGAAAATTCAGTTGTTCGCTCAGGCAGCTGAGTAATAAATTCCGCTAGACTTTTTCAAAAAGAATACGCATTCGTGTAGAAGGTAGGTCGGGGAAGGCTGGCTACGCCAGACGCTGCGCCAGAACCATCACCAGTTGTCGTTATTCAGCTGCCGCCGCGCGTTGAGAGGGATCCCGCAGGGTTGCTACAAGTGCCGCCTTCTTGGTCTCAGCATCATCTATATGTTGCTGTTTTACATGTCCGTAGCCGCGAATCGATTCCGGAATCTCGGCAATTTGAATTGCCAAAGGGTGATTGCTGTGGTCTAGGCTTGCAATCAACTCCTCTACAGTTTCGAAATAATCCTCTATCAGTTGACGTTCAAGTCGACGTTCCGCTGTGTATCCAAAAATATCAAACGGTGTACCACGCAGAAACTTCAGTCCGGCCAAGACTTTAAGTGCGGTCATTAACCATGGCCCAAAAGTCATCTTTTTTGCATTTCCAGTACTTGGGTCTCTCGGTGCGAAAAGGGGTGGTGCTAGGTGGAACGTGAGTGTGTAATTACCTTCGAATGTTTGGCGTATTTTCTCGAGAAATGTGCCGTCCGAGTGAAGTCGGGCAACTTCATACTCATCCTTGTAGGCCATCAGTTTGAAGGCGTACCGTGCGACCGCATCGGCAAGGCCCTTCATGCCAGGTGTTTTTTCTATTTCAGCGGTTTTTATCTTGTTGACTAAATTGGTATAACGTGCGGCATAAGATTCATTTTGGTATTTGGTCAAATAATCGACGCGTCGGCTGGTGATCTCATTCAAAGTTTTGGATAGTTGGGTGGCTGGATTTTTTATTACACGCTTCTCTGCTTCCGCCTCGGTGGCTGCCGGATCGTGTGCCGCTAGTCGGCCCCACAAAAACGCACCCTTGTTCATTTCCACCGCAACGCCGTTAAGTTCAATAGCTCGCTGGATGGCTTCGGCCGAAACCGGTATACGCCCACTCTGATAAGCGACGCCCAGCATAAACACATTAGTGGCAATTGAATCACCAAATAATGCGGTTGCGACGTGAGTTGCTTCCAAGAAAGAGCTATTTTCCGCGCCAGCCGCACTCTCAATTGCACGCTGGTTGACTGAAGTTTCAAAATCGAGATTAGGATCGTGGATAAAACCAGCGACCGGTGTGTTGTGAGTATTCACCACAACGCGGGTTTCACCGTGACGGACTCGGGACAAAGCTTCGGGGCTAGCCGATACCACTAGGTCACATCCAAGTAGTAGATCGGCACCTCCTGCGCCTACTTCTACGGAATGAATATCTTCTGGCTGGCTTGCGACTTTGATATGGCTTAGGACCGCGCCACCTTTTTGGGCCACCCCAACCATGTCCAGCACGGAACAACCCTTGCCTTCAAGATGTGCAGCCATACCGATGAGTGCGCCAATTGTAACTACACCCGTACCCCCTATCCCAGTGACCAAGATTTCGGTTGGTCGATTTAACACCGGCAGCTCTGGGGTAGGTAATGTTGCAACTAGTGGGTGCGATGTGCTCGCCGTGCTTGTTTGTTTTGGCCGTCGGACGTCACCACCAGAAATTGTTACAAAACTTGGACAAAACCCCTTTACACAAGACATATCTTTGTTGCAGGTCGACTGATTTATAATCCTTTTACGACCATATTCTGTTTCAAGTGGTTCCACTGAGACACAGTTCGAGGTTGTCGAACAATCGCCGCAGCCCTCGCATACCGCGTCGTTAATAAATGCACGTTTGGCGGGGTCAACCATTGTCCCGCGTTTGCGCCGCCGCCGTTTTTCGCTCGCGCAGGTTTGATCGTAAATGAGTGCAGATACGCCTGGCCATTCTCGGAGCTCGCGTTGCAAGTCATCCAAGTCGTCTCGATGGTGAACTGTGGTGCCTGGCGCGAAGTCTGTGCCGATCGGATATTTTTCAGGCTCATCGCTAACGACGGAGATGCGACGTATGCCTTCACCATATAATTGAAATGTAATATCGGGAACGGTCATCTTACCATCGACCGGTTGTCCTCCCGTCATTGCTACCGCGTCGTTAAATAAAACCTTGTACGTCATGTTCGCACCCGATGCGACTGCTGCGCGAACCGCGAGATAGCCTGAATGGAAATAGGTTCCATCCCCAATGTTCACAAAAACGTGTTGGTTGCCGTTAAAGGGTGACTGGCCAATCCATGTTACTCCTTCTGCACCCATATGTGTGTATGTAGCGGTGCTGCGGTCCATATGCTGTGCTAGGTAGTGGCAACCGATTCCACTGAGTGCACGACTACCTTCTGGCACGCGTGTCGAGCTATTATGTGGACAGCCAGAGCAAAAATACGGGGTCCGCAACACATTACCAGTGGTTGGCGTGGGCCCATGTTTTTTACGCAAAAATTTTGCCTGATTGATCAGCCGATCTGCATCGCCAAAACGACCAATTCTTTCAGCGAGAGCGAGAGCTATTCCGCCGGCGGTGAGCTGATACGTTGAAGGAAACAAAACCCCACCATCTTCATCTGTTTTTCCTAGAATCAGCTTCGGGCGTTGGGATGAGTTGTATAGAATTTCCTTAATCTGATCTTCAATGAGCCCACGTTTTTCTTCGATCACCAAAATCTCGTCGAGGCCTCTAGCGAATTCCCTCAACTGTTCTCGCTCCAAGGGCCAAACCAGTGCGGGTTTGTATACACGAATCCCCAGCCGAATTAGGTCGCTTTCATCCAGTTCTAAATCTGCAAACGCTTGGCGTACGTCCAAGTATGATTTTCCGGCAGCGACAATGCCAAGTCTTGCAGGACCCTTGTTAATAACGATTTGGTCGAGTTGATTGCTTCGCGTATATGCTTGTGCTGCTGCTAACTTGAAGTTATGGAGTCGAGTCTCTTGTTCTAGTTGAACGTCGGGCCACCGAATATTCAATCCACCGTCAGGTAAATGGAATTCATGGGGTGCTTTTATGTTCACTCGGTGGGGATCTACATAGACTGAGGCCGAAGAGTCGACCGTCATAGTTACACATTTGAACGCGGTCCAGCAGCCTGAAAAACGCGACATTGCAAAACCGTGCAGACCAAGATCCAGAAATTCCTGCACTCCTGATGGACTTAGAATAGGGATCATCGCATCCATCATCGCGTATTCACTTTGGTGAGCGAGTGTGGATGACTTGGCGGTGTGGTCATCACCCATTAGCGCCAGGACACCGCCATGAGGAGAAGTGCCAGCCGCATTCGCGTGCTTAAACACGTCCCCACAGCGATCGACGCCTGGTCCTTTGCCGTACCAAATTCCGAACACACCATCGTAGTCCGATTTCTCGATAAGATTTAGTTGTTGGGTGCCCCAAATTGCGGTCGCAGCTAAATCTTCGTTGACCCCAGGTTGAAACTGAATTTCGTTGTTGGCTAAAAATTTTCGCGCTTGCCACAAAGCCATGTCGTATGCACCGAGCGGTGAACCACGGTATCCTGATATGAAGCAACCGGTCTTAAGATTTGAAGCTCTGTCGCGTTGCTTTTGCAGCATCGGCAGGCGTACGAGAGCCTGAGTGCCGGTCAGGTAGACCCTTCCAGATTCCAATGTGTATTTGTCTTCAAGGGTGGCGTGGGCAATGCTCATTGGTATTTCGTGCTCCCAAGTTTGTCGGTGGCTCGCGATTCGCACAATTTTGGTGGCATAGCTCTATTGAACTCTTATAACCTAGGAATACTTCGATTGCATGGGAATTGTATTTTTTTACACCCTCGTATTGTCATAGTTCATATTCGGATAGACTGTGGAAGGTTGAGAAACAATGTACCTTGCAGACAAAAGCGTGTTTTTTATGACGCCAGCGGCTTATGGTCTGCATGCTTGAATATATCCGTGGAACAGGCGTTCTGAGATATCAATGACTATTCTTGTTACTGGTGCGGCCGGATTTATCGGCAGCCATCTTTGCCTGCAGTTGTTGGGTCGTGGCGATAGTGTTATTGGCGTGGATAATTTGAACAATTATTACGACGTTTCACTGAAGCGTGCTCGTCTTTCTTTGCTAGAAGGAAAGGGAAGCTTTCGTTTCTTTCACGCCGATGTGTCTAACGAAGCGGATATCTCTGATATTTTTAACAACAGTGGACCAATTCGACGTGTCGTGCATCTCGCCGCGCAGGCGGGCGTGCGTTACTCAATTGAAAATCCAATGGCCTATGTCCAATCAAATTTGGTGGGGCAGATGATAATTTTGGAGCAGTGTCGCCGGCACCGGGGTTTTGAGCACTTGGTATATGCTAGTTCAAGTTCGGTGTATGGCGGGAACACAAAGCTACCGCTGGCGATAGCAGATCGAGTCGATCGACCCATCTCGCTTTACGCTGCCACCAAGCGTTCAGACGAACTGATGTGCTACTGCTACAGTCACCTTTATGGGTTACCTGCTACCGGATTGCGGTTCTTTACGGTTTATGGACCTTGGGGTAGACCTGATATGGCCGCTTATCTTTTCACTGAAGCAATTCTTGGCGGGCAACCCATCAAACTCTTTAACCACGGCAACATGAAGCGAGATTTTACGTACATCGACGATATTATTGCCGGGGTGATTTCAGCTCTGGACCATGTTCCCACCGTTGTTGGTGATGAGCCACCGCATCGGCTTTATAATCTTGGCAACAACCATCCTGAGTCTTTGTTAAAATTTGTTGAGATCTTAGAGCGTGAACTCGGCTGTAAATCCAACCGGGAGATGCTGCCGCTACAGCCAGGGGATGTTGCAGAGACGTACGCTGATATAGAGACAGCTAAGATCGATCTCGGTTTTGTGCCGATCACGACGATAGAGCAAGGACTGCCACAGTTTGTCGCCTGGTTTCGAAGCTATCACGGCGTGTAACTGTTCCCCCAATCAGAACAGCCCAACGATTTTACTGCTATTATCGAGCCCAATTTTTTCGGCTGCCGGTTCTGAAGGCAATCCTGGCATGGTCATGATGTCTCCGCAGATAACAATCACGTATCCCGCACCTGCGGCGAGCCTTACTTCGCGAATAGGCACCACGTGATTGCTCGGGGCACCTTTTAGGTTCGGATCAGTTGAAAAGCTGTACTGTGTTTTTGCAATGCACACGGGAAAGTGGCCATACCCAGACCCCTGAAGTTCGGTGAAACGTTTGCGCACTCGTTTGTCGGCAATAATACCGCGTGCGCCGTATATTTGCTGGGCGACAGTTCTAACTTTATCCCAAAGTTCCATGTCATCTGGGTAAAGTAGTTGAAATTTGGAGGCATTATTGTCAATCAGTGCAACAACGGCCTCAGCCAAGTTTGTCGACCCGGCGCTTCCAACAGCCCAATGGTCGCAAACGATGACATCGACATCGATCTCTGCGCAAAATTGGCTTATGGCGTCAAACTCAGAATTGGTGTCAGACGAAAAACGATTTATCGCAACTAAGACCGGGACACCAAACTTACGTATATTTTCTACGTGACGTGCCAGGTTAGCACACCCCTCTTTTAAGGCGGAAATGTTCTCGGTTGACAGAGCCTCGCGCTTCACGCCGGCATGCATTTTCAGAGCCCGTACCGTCGCCACTAATACCGCGCAATCCGGAACCAGATTGGCTTGGCGGCACTTGATATTGAAGAATTTTTCTGCGCCAAGATCAGCGCCAAATCCGGCCTCGGTCACAACATAGTCGGCTAGCTTCAGAGCAGCTTTGGTAGCGACCACGGTGTTACATCCGTGCGCAATATTGGCAAATGGTCCTCCATGCACGAGCGCGGGTGTGCCTTCCAGTGACTGAACTAAATTGGGCAAAAAAGCATCTTTTAGCAGCGCACCCATGGCGCCACATGCTTTTAGGTCGGTCGCATTTACCGCTTCCTGCGAAGTCGTCTGACCAATAATTATCTGCGAGAGTCTATTTTCTAGATCGGTAGGATCATTTGCCAGGCATAAAATTGCCATGACCTCACTTGCGACTGTTATGTCGAAACTATCCTCACGCAAAAAACCATTGGCCACGCCACCAATGCCAGTGGTGATATTGCGCAGTGCACGGTCATTCATGTCTACCACGCGGCGCCATGTCACTCGACGAGTGTCTATCCCAAGCCGATTGCCCCAATAAATGTGGTTGTCGATCATTGCCGCAAGAAGATTGTTCGCTGCGCTAATGGCATGAAAGTCACCGGTAAAATGAAGATTAATATCTTCCATAGGGACCACCTGGGCGTAACCCCCACCTGCGGCCCCACCTTTCATGCCGAAACAAGGGCCTAGGCTCGGTTCACGCAAGCATATAATCGATTGTTTCCCAATTCGTTGGAGACCATCTCCAAGTCCGATAGTCGTGGTGGTTTTTCCTTCACCCGCAGGAGTTGGGGTCATTGCAGTAACCAGGACAAGCTTTCCCTCCGTGCGATCGCCCAAATCATCAATTGCCTTTGACGAAATTTTAGCCTTGTCGTGTCCGTATGGTATGAGGTGGCTAGCGTCCAGTCCAAGGCTCGTGTTTGCAACTTCGGTGATGGGGCGCAATGACGCTGCGCTAGCAATTTCAATGTCGGATCTTGGATCGCGATGCTGGTTTTTGTGGTCTAACATTGGTGTGTTCCGTTTGTATCATATATGAGGCAAATAACCGCACAGCTTTGTTCCTAGTTTCGCTGGGGGCAGGGCCCGATAATCAGTGTCGTTCAACTGTCATCCGTGTTTTGCAAGTAACCTACAATGGAATTTGTTGTGACTAGGCCGAAGAATTTCAAGACAGTGGGTAATGGTATAGCCTATTTAAGCTATTGTCGGCAGAGTCCCTAAGCAAAGTATGTTCAAGTCCCATGAAATCCGAAGAGTTAGACTCAGCATCACCGACGCCATTGGATGCAAATTCGAAGAGGCACTTTGGTGTGCGTCGCGCTTTCAAAGCCATTCTAATTGTTTTCGGCTGTTTTAATGTCGTGGTTGGCGTTGTAGGCATCATTGTACCGGGTCTGCCAACTACTATTTTTCTCATTATTGCATTGTGGTCATTCTCGCAGAGCTCTGAACGATTTCATAGATGGCTGTACAACCACCGCCTTTTCGGACTTACTCTGCGGAATTGGACCGCCCACG
>PTKD01000105.1 GCA_002938115.1 Alphaproteobacteria bacterium MarineAlpha9_Bin7
GGGAATTGTTGGGTCGTTGTTTGGTTTAAATGTATTTAGAGAAACGTGCCGGCTACAGATGGCGCTGATACGTTGTCCTAAACGTGCCGAAAAGCATCGAGCATAACTTGGGGATGCAGAATTTTATTCTCATGCATGAAGCACAAATTCGCGTATGTGTATTTGCAGGAATCTTTGCCGCTATTGCGCTCTGGGAGTTCATTGCGCCCCGTCGATTTCTTCGAGTATCGAGAATTGTTCGCTGGGCCAATAATTTGGGAATCGTGGTTATAAATACGATGATTCTCCGACTTCTGTTTCCGACGGCTGCCGTCGGTGCAGCTATTTTTGCAACTTCATATAATTTTGGGATTTTTAACTTTGTACTGTGGCCTATTTGGATCGAGGTTTTGTTTTCCCTCATTGTGCTTGATCTCTTGATTTATGCCCAGCATGTCATGTTTCACGCGTTTCCAGCTTTGTGGCGTGTGCATCGAATACATCATGCTGATATCGATTTTGACGTTAGCACAGGCGTTCGATTTCATCCCATCGAGATACTGTTATCAATGATGATAAAAATGGCGGCAATTTGTGTGCTCGGTGCTGGGCCGTTAGCCGTGATTATATTTGAGGTATTGCTTAATGGGACGTCGATGTTCAACCACGGCAATATCAAGTTGCCACAACTAGCCGATAAATGGGTGCGGTTCGTTTTGGTCACTCCGGACATGCACCGTGTGCATCATTCCGTGATTGCTGAGGAGACCGACCGGAACTTTGGTTTCAACTTGTCTTGCTGGGATCGAATTTTTGGCACCTATAAGGCGCAGCCAGATGTGGGCCACAGAAATATGACAGTGGGTTTGGAGCAATTCCGCGAACCACGGATGCAATCCCTTTGGAAACTGATTTTGATGCCAATGCTCAACGAAAATGGGGTGTCGTCGCAAATTCACCGGAGAAAGAAATGACGGCTTATACTTATTTACAAGCGGTGGATTCGGCGTTTTGTTTGCGGTTGTGTTTTTATACGTTGTGTTGGAGAACGTCTACAGATGACTCCCAGTTTTTCCCATCAAAGGGCCTTATGTCAATTTTGTTGATGTCGACTTCATCGAGACAACGCGCATTCACCGAGTATCCATTGGGATGAGAGCGTGGGATATAAAACGATTTTATGCCGCAAGTAGCACAGAATTGGTGTTTGGCGGTGCCCGTGTTAAAGCGATACACAGTGAAGGCGGCATCACCTGAGAGCAAGCGAAAATCTGATGCATTTACAATAAGATGCAAAAATCCAGATTGATGACATATGGAGCAGTTACAGTCATAAACTGTTAGATGTTCAGAGGCAGAAACCTCGAAAACTATCCGTCTGCAGTGGCAACCTCCTTGATACATTGTCATGACATAAACCTATTTTTAATAGCTTTCAGAAAAATTGTGGCAGAACGTTTTAGTTTTTTGAACTAACCGAGCCAGACGAAATCATATGTCGATTGATTAAAGGCAATTGGGCCATGCTAAAGGCCACGGTAAGCGGCATGATGCCAAACAGTTTGAATTGGATCCAGAATTCAGTCGTCTGCGTTCTCCAAATTACTTCGTTGAGAAATGCAAGTACCAAAAAAAATATGATCCATCGACTGGTAAGTAACCGCCAGCCTTGGTCATGTAAATTCATCACTGAACCAAACAAGATTTTGAGCAATTGTACTCGCGTAACGAGGCCACCACTGAGAATTGCGGCGAACAAGAGATTAACGATGGTTGGTTTGAGTTTGATGAATGTCTCGTCCTGCAGTATCAATGTAAGGCCGCCGAACGCGAGCAGGAATAAACCCGAGACCAACGGCATGACCGGCAAACGCCTTTCGAGCAGCCACATTGATGGGACGGCGACGGCGGTAACTACCATGAATGCTGCGGTGGCTGTGAAAATTCCGTAGCGCGCATTCGCAATGAAAAAAACGACAAGTGGGCCTATTTCTAGCAGTAGTCTAACAACCTGATTCATTTTTGTTCTAAATCCGCCACATCAAGGTTCATTAGTCCGCACGCGAATTCATTTGCGTTGAAGGCACGTAAATCCTGAATGTCTTCGCCCACACCAACTGCATGGATTGGCAGGTTGAAACGTTCGGCCAGCGCGACAACTATCCCTGCGCGGGCTGAGCCGTCGAGTTTGGTTATGACCAGTCCAGTAACCCCGATAGTCTTTCGAAAGGCATCTACTTGCGAGAGTGCATTTTGGCCTGTGGTAGCGTCAAGCACTTGCACCACGTCATGAGGGGCGTTGGCATCTACCTTGTGAAGAACACGAGCAAGCTTGGCTAACTCATCCATCAGGTTAGACATGTTGTGGAGCCGACCAGCAGTATCGATTAGCAGGGCATCAAACCCCTCGGCGCGCGCACGTGTCACCGCATCATAAACCAACCCTGAGGGGTCAGAACCTGTATCACTGCGGATTACCTCGCACCTAGATTTTTTCCCCCACTCCACCAGTTGTTCTATTGCAGCTGCGCGAAAAGTATCAGCAGCAACAATACCAATTTTATCGCCGTTAATAATCATCTGCTTAGCAAACTTACCAACAGTTGTGGTTTTCCCGGTTCCGTTAACGCCAACAAACAAAACTACGTGGGGTTGATGCGATGGATTTAAAATAATTGGCACGGACAGGTATTGAAGTTTGTTGGCGATTTCTCGAGCTAGCACCAATCGAACTGACTTTTCGGAAGTGTTTTGATCAAATCTCCTTCTAGTGAGTGAGGCGCTAAAATCAGCTGCTACAGCCGGACCAAGATCAGCTGAAATTAAAAGATCTTCGAGTTGCTCAAGGGCTTCCGTATCCAAACCGCGTTGCGTAAAAATTCTTGCGATACCATCCCCTAATATTGATGAGGACCTTTGCAGACCGGTCTTGAGTCGATCTAGCCAATTATCACGATAGTTTGGTGCATCGCCATTCATAATGTTTTGCCGACCAATGTTACTCCCTCAATTCCAACGATATGCACTTGTTGTAGCGTTCCGGGGCGTTCAGTGGTGGATAGACGCACTGGAATATAATGTTTGGTTCGGCCCTGGCTTGGTTGTTCTACTAAAATTTCAGCTTGGTGGTCGAGATTCCGACGCAGTATGGCGGTGCGCATTTTAATGCCGGCTGCGCGTAACTGAGCCGCGCGAGCGCGCCGTATTTCGGTTGGTACCATAGGCATGCGTGCCGCCGCAGTATTTTCGCGCGGCGAGAAAGGGAACACGTGTAGAAAACTAAGTTCGCATTCTTGAACTAGTGCAAGCGTTCGGTTGAACATGACATCGGTCTCGGTCGGAAATCCCGCTATGAGATCAGCTCCAAGTGTGACACCAGGACGCAGAGCACGCGCGCGGGCACAGCAATCCATCACTTTACTGCGGTTGTGGCGCCGTTTCATTCGTTTCAAAATGAGGTCGTCGCCGGCTTGGATGCTAAAATGTAGATGCGGCATCAGGCGTGGCTCGCTTTGAAGAGACGACCACAATTCTTCATCGATCGCGGCTGGATCTAAGGATGAAAGTCGCAAACGAGCCAATTTGGGCTCGGCTCGGAGTAACTGACGGATCAGCGTCCCGAGGCTTGGTTCGCCTGGTAAATCTCGGCCATACGAAGCGATGTCGACACCAGTCAAGACAATCTCTTGGTAACCAAAAGCAACCAGTTGCTGAGATTCGGTTAGTACATCTGCAATTGGAACGCTGCGGCTATTCCCGCGGCCAAATGGAATGATGCAAAAAGTGCAACGGTGGTTACATCCATTTTGGATTTGGACAAATGCGCGTGCCCGTCCATCAAATCTTCCAACCATATGGGTGGTGGCTTCGGTCACGGACATGATGTCATTGACACGAACCCGCTCTCGGCGGGATACCTCGAAATAAGCTGGATCCAGCTTTTCCATATTACCGAGAATCTGATCAACTTCGGGCATTGCGCTGAAGGCTCTTGGTGATATCTGGGCAGCGCAGCCAGTGACAATGATGTGGGCGTCGGGGTGCTTCCGTCGTGTGCGGCGGATTGCTTGTCGGGCCTGCCGTTCCGCTTCAGCCGTGACAGCGCAAGTATTCACTATTACCGTATTTTTAAGACCAGCCGTAGTCGCGTTGCGGCGGATAACTTCTGACTCGTAAGTGTTTAATCGGCACCCAAAAGTTAATACTTCAGGTGCGAAGCTAGACTCAGATTTCATGTCAGTAGTGATGCCTCTATCTCGCCCACGAAAGTGATCGTGGCTGGTCCGGTCATTATAACATGGTCATTTTCTTGCCAGCGAATATAAAGTTTTCCACCGTCAAGCAGAACTTCGGCCTCACGTTCGCATATCCCTCTCCGATGAGCTGCAACCAAGGCTGCGCACGCACCTGTGCCACAGGCAAGAGTTAAGCCGGCGCCACGTTCCCACACTCTTAGTCGGATTTTACCGCGGGGATCGATGATGCTGGCAACGCCGATGTTGGCGTGTTTTGGGAAGATCGGGTCCGTTTCTAGGCTTGGTCCTAGTTTCTCAATCGGCACAGAGGACACATCATCCACAAAAAAAACTACATGAGGATTTCCTAAGTTAACTGCAGCTGGATCTGAAAGGGAGCCCCTCACCAATTTGACGTGGAGGGTATCCTCCGGCGTTGCAAGCGGAATGTCTTGCCAAGAGAAGCGAGGTATTCCCATGTCGATAGCTATTAGCCCATCGCTCGTCGTGGTCGCATGCAACGTGTCGACGGCGGTTTCAAGAAGCGCACCGTCGGAATCGTTTTCCCGTATTGTCAGCAATGCAACACATCGCGCCGCGTTTCCGCATGCTTCCGCTTCGCTTCCATCCGAATTTTGTATGCGCATGAACAGATCCGCCTTATCGGATGGTTTAAGCGTAATAATTTGATCACAGCCGATTCCGGTCCGACGGTCAGCAATCGCACGTGCTTGATCAGCGCTTAGGTGCATTGGGGCGACTCGGGCGTCTAGTACAACAAAATCGTTGCCAAGGCCGTGCATTTTAGTGAATGAGCGTATTGTCATCCTGGCGTTATAGGACCGGTGCAACCTCTACGTCCAGTATTGTGATTTTTCGGAGAAGAGCGGGTTGACTTCGGGGCAAAGTTGGCGTCTCTTGCGTCGGCCTTTGGGACCGTGTGACGGTCTCCTGAAGTATCTTGTAACTAATTGGTTTATAATGATGTTTGACAGCCTAGCTGGTCGCCTTGGTGAGGTGTTTTCGCAGCTCACGAAACGCGGAGCACTGACAGAAGCAGACGTTGGAAAAGCGATGCGCGAGGTGCGGGTGGCCTTGCTGGAGGCCGACGTAGCATTGCCGGTGGTCAAAACTTTTATTGATGCGGTGAGGCAACGCGCCGTCGGTGCCGAGGTTTTGAAAAGCGTCACGCCTGGCCAGATGGTTATCAAGCTGGTGCACGATCATTTGGTGGAGATGCTGGGCTCAGATTTAGTGCCAGTGAATTTTGGTTTGAACCCGCCTGCCGTAATCATGTTGGTGGGGTTGCAGGGGTCGGGAAAGACGACTACTGCCGCGAAGCTTGGCCTGCGGTTTAAGGACCGACACAATAAAAAAACACTAATGGCCTCCCTTGATATTCATCGCCCCGCCGCACAAGAGCAACTTTCCATTCTTGGCCGTCAGGCAGGGGTGGATACATTGCCAATCGTTCAAGGACAACTGCCACTAACAATCGCTGAGCGTGCCCTCACGGCATCGCGGCTCGGAGGGTATGATACTTTGATCCTAGATACCGCCGGCAGACTTCATGTCGATGATGCACTAATGAGTGAGCTCAATGAGTTGGTAAAGGCTACACAGCCGATCGAAACGCTATTGGTTGCCGATTCATTGACTGGTCAGGATGCGGTCAAAATTGCTGACGGTTTTCACCGTCAGGTTGGTATCACCGGCTTAGTCCTTACGAGAGTCGATGGTGATGGTCGTGGTGGGGCGGCCTTGAGTGTTCGTTCGGTAACTGGCTGTCCGATTAAGTTGATTGGGGTAGGGGAGAAGCTGGAGGCGCTTGAAGATTTTCATCCGGAGCGTATCGCATCAAGAATTTTGGGTAGGGGCGATGTTGTTTCATTGGTAGAAAAAGCACAGGCGACAATAGAGCAAGACGACGCAGACAAACTGGCGGCCAAACTTCGAGAAGGCCGCTTCGACTTTGATGACTTGGCGATACAGATTGCGCAAATCCGGAAGATGGGAGGCATGGATGGCATGCTCTCCATGTTGCCCGGGGTCGCTAAGATAAGAAAACAAATGGCAGCTAGCCAAGTCGATGAGCGTCAGCTTAATCGTCAAGAAGGCATCATACGCTCGATGACCCCCACCGAGCGACGAAACGCCAAACTCTTGAATGGTGCGCGAAAACGTCGTATCGCAGCAGGGTCGGGCACCACTATTCAGGAGGTAAATCGATTGCTCAAGCAGCAAAAAGATATGACTACGATGATAAAGCGGGTAAAAAAAATGGGCAAAAGAGGTGTAACGCCACCAGGAATGCCAGGTGTTTTCCCGCCAGGCTTCCCGACACCCTAGCCGGGTGGCCTTACGTGAGTTATTTTATAAGTTGATCATGAATGCCAATGACAGTTTTACCACCCCTTCCCCGAGCTTTTGCTGGGCGGTTGGAAGCCAAAGGAGTCAAACATGGCAGTGAAAATCCGTCTTAGTCGGGCGGGCGCCAAGAAAACGCCGCACTATCGGGTGATTATCGCGGATACACGCAGTCCGCGCGATGGTCGATTCTTGGAACGAGTTGGCACGTATAATCCATTGCTGCCGCGCGATCACCCGGATCGGGTAAAATTGAAGCTCGATCGAATCAAATACTGGCTTGAAAAGGGTGCGCAACCTTCCGGACGCGTCGCAAAATTTCTCGGTTCAGCGGATGTGATTCCGATGCCAAAGCATGAAAATCCTATCAAGGCCAAACCGAAAGCAAAGGCGCAGGCTCGGTTGGATGAGTTAGCACAGTCTAGGACGCAGCATTCCTCTGAGGCATCTGGAAGTGATATCGCTGAAGAGACCGGGTCAGCAGCTGGAGAGTCATCCGGGGACGACACAGGCTCAGCGGAGCCAGTCGATGAAACAGAGGCGAATAAAAAAAAC
>PTKD01000106.1 GCA_002938115.1 Alphaproteobacteria bacterium MarineAlpha9_Bin7
CGTTTCCGCGCATGTCCCAAAGCGCTGTATCCACTGCGGCTATGGCAAAACTCAGGGGAGCCCCGCGGCCGGCATAATGGTGAGTCTTCCAAATTTTGGACCATATCCATTCGATGTTTCGGGGGTCCTCGGACTTAACAATTTCGGCGCATACATTCTCTATGATTTTGGAAACTGCGGCGCCCTGGTTCACCATTAACGCGGTATAACCGCAACCTTCGTTTCCGTCCGTGTCTCTGATGCGCACCATCACCATCTCGAACTCCCTCATCACGCCCGAGGCCGCGGCGCCAACGGGTTCAGGGAGCGGAAGGAGATATAAAATTACCTCGAACGATTCAATATTTTTCGTCATGTGCTCTCTCTTCTGAGTGTTGGACGTGCATGGTATCGTGAGCCTTGTAGAGGAGGGAGAGGGAACGGGTATGTCGCAACTAAGAATTTTTTGTTATATGCCAAGCCCAAGGGTTTGGAAGGCGATGATAGCAGCACGTCTTTGCGGTGTGGAGCTGGAGATTCGCAGTGCACCTCCCCCCAAACTTAAAGATTGGTTGTGGGATTTCGATGCGCGTCCCTTAACGGGACAGGAAAAGAAAAGCAATCTGAATGTATGTGAAGGTCACACGGGTTTCAAAGGAAACATATTGTACAAAACGGATGAGTTTCTGAGCGCCCATCCATTCGGGACGGTGCCGGCTGCTTTTGGCCCAGATGGGACGGTTGGCATATTCGAATCAAATAGCATCATGAGGGCAGTTGCACGGCTCGACAAAACAGGGTCCGGGATTTATGGGGACGACCCGTATACAGCTTCTCGGATCGATAGCTATCTGGATACCAGCTTGGTTTTTGCGCGGGATTCACAGATCTATATGCTTTCGCTTGCGGACAATGGAGTGACCCGCGCTATTTACGATAGTACAAGGAAGGCGTTCGACGTTTATATGTCAGCCATAGACCGAGCAATGAGATCAGGGGATTCATTTCTCGTGGGAGGCCAATTGACATTGGCAGATATTTGTTTTGCTTGCGAGTTTGCGTTGTTTTTGCGTGAGGGAAAACGAAAAGAAGCTTTGTCCGATATCGGGCTCGAAGCCATCACCGCCACCTCTTCCGAGCGGTTTCCAAGGGCGATTGGACATTTTCAGAAGCTTTGCCAGCACGAAGCATTTAGCCCTGAATTACACGCTTCCCTGTCCCCATAAATTAAAGTAGCACACGCAAAACGGTGTCCGCATTCAAATGGCATCAGTACCGCAGCAACCCACCATGTTCTGCGCGTTGCAATCTAGGTGTATCTATGCCCTCCCACAGTGGTTACTAAGCTATCTCGAAATGGCAGTCTGCGATAATGTTCTACGATGCTGTGCTGGGACGGGCGGAAAACTCATTGTGCCAACGGAAAATATTGGGATACTTTGATTCGATTTCCATTTCGAAATTATTCGCCATATTAATCACGAAGAAACATGTGATATCGGCGATGCTAATGGCCGACCCTGCAACGAATTCATTAACGGCTAGCTGTGGATCGAGTCGGCTGAGAAAAATATCCAGCATCTCTTTCCCGCGCTGGACCATTGCTGGAAGTTGCTCTAAATCGGTGCGAGTTCCAGGAACGACACGTCCTTTAAATAACGGAACATTGTTGCGAGTGGCATGCAAGGCGGGCATGAACCCATCAAGTTCAACGCGCCGGTTCCACATGTCAATTATTGCGCGTTCCTCCGCCGTACGCCCAAAAAAGGAAGGTTCTGGATGAATTTCTTCAAGGTAACGGCAAACACTAATAGATTCTGCAATTACTGTGCCGTCATCGAGTTCCAGGAATGGGACGCAGTGAAAGGGGTTCATTGAGTTGAAAGGTTCCTTAAATTGCGCGTCGTCACGCACGTTGAGTTCAACGACTGGAACCTCTATCCCCTTTTCAGAAATAAACATTCGAACACGTTTTGAATTGGCGGCGGGCCCAAAATCATAAAGCTTCATTGACACGATCTCCTTGCATTAGTCGTGAGTTGCTATAAGGCCAATTGGATACTATGGGCAAGCGTATTTTGCTCTGGGTCCAGCTCTTAAGCGACAGTGTGTTTTTTAGTGCAACTTTCCAACCACTGGCTGACGGCCGATCAAGCAGTATGTTCTTTGATCTTCTGATTGCATGAAATGGTGGGGGGGTAGTGGTAGGAGCGCTCTGTGCTACACTAGGGCGTAGCTTTTGCAGCTGGCGGCTGTCGTAAGGACGAAAAAATGCGAAATTTGGTACATTTCGAATCGACAATTGAAGATCTGGTGTGTTTCGTGGAAGGGACGGAACCGAAAGACGTCGTTGAGGCCACATATGCCAAACTAAATGCAGGGGAGTCGCCAGTAGCCTTATTGGGGGCCGCAGCGTTGGCAGTCAGCCGTTCAACGGACTTGCCGCAATCGCATCACGGCGGTCCTGTTCATCCAGTATCCGGTTTGTACGCAATTGAGCGCCTAGCAAAGCGCAATTCGGGTGCGGAAGCGTTCCTACCAGTGATCCAAAGTGTTGCCCTCGCGAACAAGCATATTCAATCACCCGATATGGGCTCGACCGCAATGGCTCAGATAGAAACGTCCGACCTGGAGAAACTGGGTAAAGAGGATCTGTTGTCGGGCTTTAGTGCGGCCATGGAGAAGCGGATAGCTCCGACCGCTGAACGGTATCTGGCGGTGTTGCTCAAAGTGGCCACGCCTGGAGAGATCATGGAGGTAATGCTGCAGATAGCCATTCCAAGGAATGCCCTCGATGACCACTACTTTCTGTATACGGTGTATGCATTCCGTGCTCTCGACACGGTCGGGTGGGAACATGCTGAAGTTATTTTACGTCCACCAGTAAGATTCCTCTGCCGTCATCCAATGTTGGAGCACGGTGGGGGAGAACGTGGTAGAATCATTTCGGAAGGAATTACGCTGTATCGGAATTTTTCTGACCTCGACGACCTCATTAGAGACCAGCTTTTGTTGGAGAAGGATCAAGACGTTGAGACGTCGGCGGATGAAACGGAATCTATCCGGGCATTCGCGGATCGCGTGTCGAACATTGAGCGGATTTCCGACACTTCCGTACTTGTTGCTAATGAATTGGCCGGTGGATTGTCGTTAATGGGGACATTAGAGGGCCTCTCCGTCGGGGGTGCTCAGCGTTTTCTGCGTTCACATACTGGGAATCCTTTTGACGTACACATGCATACTGGTATCAATGCACGTCGATACTTACTCTCTTTGTCCGATCTGAGTCATCGCACTCGTCTCTTGTTATTGCTATCTTGGGGCCAAGGCTACGAGATAAGGCACCTTGATCGCACTCTGGTATGGACGTTGGGTTCGGAACGGGACGGACCGGAGGGCTCAGACATTGTTAGCCAAACCAATCTTCTTGCCGCCATTGCCCTAAGTATAGAAAATCAACCGTCTTTTGATCTATCTACTCTGTCCGGATCCATTGCAGAGCTCGTAGCACCAAGGAGCGTGTTGAAGACCGCCTCCTTGGCGCAGCAGTATGTAAAGTTTGGTTACGATCCTGCGGTATTTTTTGATTTGATGGCTGAGCAGGTATGTCGTGATGATCAATCGGAAATGCATGCATACAAAATGCAGCAAGCGGCGTACGAGGAGTTTTATGCCACACGCGAGGAACTAAGAGGTGTCCACCTAGTTGCCGCTGCGAAACACGCGGCAACAGTAGCTGGCCTCAACCCCAAGACCGTATATCCGAGGGCTAGAGCGTTGATTGCAGCCTGAGCCGAAATAAAGAATCGTCAATCGCTGTAGCTGGCTGCCATTCGAATTCCTGCATCGAGCCGAATGACCTCACCATTGAGCATCTGATTTTCAACTATATGTC
The DNA here is from genome assembly GCA_002938115.1 of Alphaproteobacteria bacterium MarineAlpha9_Bin7. Taxonomy (GTDB): domain Bacteria; phylum Pseudomonadota; class Alphaproteobacteria; order UBA7887; family UBA7887. The sequence continues at coordinate 3,875 of PTKD01000106.1, forward strand.
GCACTAGTTTAGCAAATTCTGCGGGTTGACCCATCCTCCGGGGCGATAGAACATCCTTTAGCATTTTGCTGGCGGCGCGTCTTTCGATGGTGCCGTACATGGGGGTGTCAAAAGCGCCCGGCGCTATCGCAACGACTCTTATGTCGTGTTCTGCTAGGTCGCGCGCCAACGGCAGAGTCATGCCCGCTACAGCTGCTTTGGAGGCTGCATACGCAACGCTACCAACATTTCCATCAAAGCCTGCCACCGACGCTGTATTAATAATTACGCCGCGATCTCCGTCCTTTTGTGCGTCAAGTTTTGCCATCGAGTTGGCTACTATACGGGCGCAATTAAACGTTCCCGTGAGATTGACACGAATGACTTCTTCAAACGTTGTTAGTTCGTGTGGGCCGGAACGCCTAACAATCCTTGCCATGGGTGCTATTCCAGCACAATTAACCAAGAGTCGTGTTGCGCCATTTTTCTTATTTGCAGCTAGAAAGGCGCTCGAGACTGATGGCTCATCGGCAACATCGCAGTGGACAAAGAGTCCCCCTAGTTCGGAAGCAAGGCGTTCTCCGGCATCGCCGTTTATGTCGAATATGGCGACTTTGGCTCCTGCCCGCGCCATTTCCCGACTGGTCGCGGCACCTAAACCGGATGCGCCGCCAGTTACTACGGCTGCCGCTCCATCAATTTTCATCGCCATTCCTTGCCAGAATACATGGGTTCTCCGTAGAAATTGGCTGTGCAGCCGGTAGACAGAGTGGTTCGCCAGTTGTTAGCTGGCTGACCCGTGATCCCAAAATTTTACTACGAGTGGAGATCGAAACGCCCAGAATATTAGATTCCACGATACCAAGCGACTAAGCGTCTGTGGGATCGAAATAACGAATAATCGGGGGACCATCGAGTTGTTCTGCGATTGCCGCTAAGGATCCATTTTCTGTTCGCCAGGCCAGGTATTGTTCGTAGTTAGCTCGGGTTCCCCACTGCTCTACGGCAACCAAGACGCTCGGGTCATCCTGATTTTGTACCAGCTTGATGTCAATATTGCCCTCATACGCTCGAGTGTCAGGTAATATCTCTTTGAACATAGATACTAAGCTTGCCGCCATACCTTGTTTTGCTTTTACTTCCAGGATGACCGTGACGGGCATGAGAATCTCCTATTTGTGGAATGCCAAACAGCGAAGATATCTTGGAATTGTTTATTTTGTAATGCCATTTGACGTTTTTATGCAGGTAATGATCGAGTGTCGAAAAAAGTGACCGTTTGGTGCACATCCATCAAGTGGCAGGTATCTTTGGGTTTGTGCAGGTTCTACAAACTCCTCGAAGTTCTAAAGTCATTTTTGCGACAAGGAAATCATTCTCGGCAGCCCGATCCCTCAACCGAGTAGCAATGTCGTCGTCCGACAACTCCTGGGTTGCTCCGCAATTCTCGCAAATTGTAAATACGATCCACGCTTTACTCTGGTGAGAGCGCGTGCAGGCCAAAAATGCGTTTTGACTTTCAAGGCGGTGCACGAGTCCTTCGTCTATCAATCGTTTCAGGGCGCGATAGACCGTTGGCGGTGCCCAAACGCTACCTGTGCTTACACGATCAATAACTTCATATGCGGTAAGTGGACCACTTTCCGCTTTCAGAGTGTCAAAAACGAGTTGCTGATTCGCCGAAAGCTTTGATAATCCTTTGGTCACAGAGTGTGTCATGAATTTCCAGAGAGGCCTCCGATTTTGAGGGCAAGCCGCATTTCTGCTTGGTGAAACTGAAGATGCGAAGTTTAATCGCCGTGGGGCTTTTCGTCTACGGACTTGGGGTCATGCTGTGCAACTTATACATACCCCATCCTTTGGCGCGAGGGAGCGTTAGGAAGAAAGAAGCAGCCGCAATTTTTGCAGTGCGACTGCTGCATCATCTCCGTACTTAATAGTGCTTTGCAGGCTACCGTCTTTCCGTACAAGAAAGATAGACGCCGTATGATCCATTGTATAATCCCCATCCTCTAACGGGACACGTTTCGTAAAGACGTGCCAGCTTTTCGTCAATTTATCGACATCACCGGGGTCTCCAGTAACGCCTGTAATCCTATTTGTGAATTTGTGTATGTAGGCTCGTAGCATCTGCGGCGTATCGCGTGCAGGATCCACACTAATAAAGAAGACCTTGAGGCGTTTGCCGTCATCACCTAATTGATCTAGCCAAACAGTGAGGTTATGGAGGGTGGTCGGACAAACTTCTGGACAATGAGTAAAACCAAAAAACACGATTGCTGGGTGTCCCTTCATGGCTTTCTCGCTAATCGGGGCACCGTCGTGATCAATTAACTGAAATGGAGCTCCGATCCCAGTGCTTAGGGCCGATATGCTCGAGGTTTGTTCGTTGCTCCTCTCATCAAGAAGTACGCTCGCCACCGCAACACTCAGCGCTGCAAGTATAGCCCATACGATGTATCGCAAGATTCTCAACATGAAATGCTCTTTCCTAGCCTCGCCCCGAACCTCGATCAACGCATGCAAACAAAGCGAATTATTTGTAAAAGCCGTATAATTCATACTTCTGAAAGTTTTGGTAGGTTTCTGTTGAGTTTCTATATTTTCAATGGATAGGATGAACTAGGTGATTACTCTCTACGTTGAGAAAATACCAGACTTGGTGAACAACAATTCCTGGTTGGTATGGCGGGGTCGCTTTTTGAGTACGGCGTTTCTTCTACAGAGCGATTCCACACCTTATTACGTACAAATTGAACGAGGTCGGATCGAAAACATCCAAAGAGGGCCAGTTTTGCTCCGGCCTTGGTCCTTTTCTGTAAAGGCCCCGGAGGATGCATGGCTGAAACACTGGGAGACTTTCCCAGAGCCGGGTTGGCACGACATCTTCGCTATGGCAAAAATTGGCGAGGCCAAAATAGAAGGCGACCTGCACCCGTTGATGGCGAATCTCCGTTATGTAAAAGAGGTTTTGTCCTCCCCTCGCGCGATGACGAGACCGGGTCATGAGCGCTGAACACATTGCTGATGTTGAACCAATTGTTGGTCGCTACATTCATCTGCAGTTGGGGGGGCGGGACTATCGCGTGTACTTCGAGGAAAGTATTGCAATCGGAGAATCTAGCATTCCCCTTGTGTGTTTACACACGGCGGGTGCGGATGGGCGACAGTTCCGGCATCTCATGACAGACCGAGATGTCACCTGTAATTTCCGGGTGATTGCGTGTGAT
>PTKD01000107.1 GCA_002938115.1 Alphaproteobacteria bacterium MarineAlpha9_Bin7
AGGGATAGCATCTGGGGGTCGTAAATACATAGGGCGCACTGTAGTTGCAGCAGCAGGCGGCCGCATGCTGGCTATCCGGGCGACCACGGCTGCCCGAGGGAAACCATCCCCTGCATCAAACGTTACGTCGCCAAGTGAGTCGGGCAGGCGGAGAAGATAGGGGCGAGCGAGTGCAACACCGGTCCCTGCAGCCACGTATGGCCCCTCAGGTACCATAGATTGGATGCATTCGGGAGAAACAACCGATGGGGCGCTAAGCGGCATAAGCATCGGATCGAAGCCTTGAGCGTAAAGCTGACTTCGACGAGCATCGAGTATGGCTAACACCGACCGTTGCTCCGATCGAGCCGCGTACGCGACCGCTTCTAACGTCGTAACACCGATCATGGGTTTGGACATGGCCAAGGCCAAGCCGCGCGCTGCAGCAAGACCTATGCGAAGCCCCGTAAACGTTCCTGGACCTATCGTCACCGCTATAGCATCAAATTCATCATAACCCAGCCCAGACTGCGCAATGGTCGATGCAATCATCGGTGTCAGCGCCTCAGCGTGACCGCGGCCCAAGTGCAGGAAGTCTTCAGCAATCACCTTTCCGCATTGCCAACAAGCGACCGAGCATGCTTCAGTCGTCGTATCGAGAGCTAAAATAGTATGGCTCATCGCTGCGTGACATCTCCCGTCAACGCCTGACCGGCTACAAACTAGAACTCCATGTGAGCGCGGGCGTCTGGCCCCTGACGGAGATCTATACTATGACTATCGGTACACCATTTATTCGAGCAAGTGAAAACAATACGGCGTAGGCTTCAACGTCGTGCCTTTCGACAGCCACATTGGGATACCTGGGTGCATTTTATCAACACTGAGGCAAAAGCAAAAACAACGCTTATAGCCATACTGGTACTGGTATCGCCTCTAGCCAGCGTAAACTGCCATGCCCAGGATTCCGCTGTGGCGCTAATGTATAGTCGGGTTGGTGCCACCGACGGAGCTACTACTAAGACGGAGGAATTTGAAAACCATCTCAGCCATCTTTCTGCAAATAATTATCAGGTATTACCTTTGCCACAGATAGTAGCGGCACTGCAGATTGGGGCTGCAGTGCCAGAAAACGCTGTCGCTATGACTTTTGATGGTGGACATATTTCGATTTATCGGGAGGTTTGGCCCCGATTAAAAGTCCTGGGCTTCTCGTTCACTGTCTTTATTGCCACTGACGTTATCGACTCCGGAGGGGATAATGTCATGTCATGGGACCACGTCCGAGAGCTTTCATCCTCTGGCGTGACAATTGGCACCTTGGGAGGAGGCTATAAACATTTAGTTGCACTGGACGAGGATGAGGCAACAGCAGATATTACTCGAGCAAATCAACGTCTGATGGAGGAAATCGGCACGGCGCCCGAACTTTTTGCATACCCATTCGGTGAGTATGACGCCGATCTGCAGAGGACAATTGCGCGTCATGGATATAGCGCCGCTTTCGGCCAGCACTCAGGTGTTATTTATGGTAACGCCGATTACATGGCCCTACCTCGCTTTCCGCTAGTTGGAAGTTACGCCAACATGCCAAGGTTTCGGACGGTGGTAGACACCCTGCCACTTCCAGTTGCCGACGTTGTTCCAAACGACCCAGTGGTTACATATAATCCACCGTCCTTAGGTTTCACAGTCGTCGGTGAAGTAGGCCCGCTAGAGAACTTAGCGTGCTATTTAGCTCGGTTCGGAAAATTGAACATCGAGCAACTAGGGCCGGCTCGAATCGAAGTCCGCTTCCCAGACGCCCTTCCAACCGGCCGCAACCGAGTCAATTGCACGCTGCCGGGTCCCGGAGGTCGGTGGCGCTGGTTCGGCCTTCAACTTCTCGTGCCCTGACGACATGAAAACCGATTTCGACAGCAAACTAATCTAGGTCAGGCTCTTGATTTGCTCGTCGGTCAGATTACCTGGCACAATCAATAGCGGGATCCGTAGACGTTTTGTCAGCTCGTTACTAAGCTCATGCACCAGGTCATTGCTGCCTTTACCTTCTGGCGCACATCCTAAAACCATCGCATTAATGTCCGGCTCATCGTCAATCAACTTCAGAATTTGTTCGATTTTGCGACCCTGCTGGACAAACACCACGGGACGAATACCGGCATAATTATGGACCTCCTCTGCAAGTGCATTAAGCCGCTCCTCAGCCTCTTGCTGCTGCTCCTCAGCCATTACCTCACTTACAGATGCCCAGTGCTGAAAGCTGACCGGTTCTATCACATGCAGAAGAAATACATGGCCGCCTGTATTGCACGCCCGTAGCGCGGCCAAGCGCATTGCAACACGGCAATCATCGCTCTCGTCTACGCATACCAAATACGTGATTTTGCCAGGAACGTGTCCTTGTTGATTAGTCACTGTTTAGGTTCTTCGGAAAATTGCGCTTGCTAGCCATCCTGCCATTAAAGCCAAGACTACGGCAAGAATACCATACAACCACGGGCTATCGTGTGCAGTGCGATATATCCTTGCCTCAATCCCGATCTTGCGGACTACCAGAGAGGCAGCGCCACTCGCTATCACACGGCCATCACTTACCTGGTGCACTGCAGCTTGATAAGTCCCTGGCGGGACGTTTGAGGGAAAATCGAATCGCACTCGAAACAAATTAGTGCCTATAAACTGGACTTCGGACGGCTCTGGAAAATAGAGTCCTTGGTCAACTTTGTGGCGCAACAGAGCCTCATAATATTCGGCAAAACCGCCACCCCTTGTGGCGCCGCCTACCGATACTAACTTTATGTTGTTCAGCCCAATCCGGTTTGCTGCTCGTTGCCTTGCATCTAAGATTGTGTCAAGCGGGCCCGATGCGCCCACCGCATAGTATCCAGGCGCAGTCTCAAAAACTACTTCGCTGCGATTTAGCCAAAATCCCGCTGTGCGAGCCTTACGGCGCACCACCACGGGCTGATTTGGGCCACGCAACACTGCCACTATTTCACCGCCTCCCGGGCCTTGCATGGTCCCAAACAAAAGCACTTCCGCGCCCGTAAAGCTTGAGTGTATCCCTATACTATGGTGACTAAGATCAACCTCCAAAGACTCGGCAAAAGCTGACGCTGACATAGCGCAGATGCAGAGCAACGCGCTTGTAATTTTTGATCGATTTGATGCCCCCATTTTCATCCGATAAATGGGGCGGTTGAATAAATATCCACAGGCGTTGCCAGTAAATCATGAGCAAGCTTAGCGCATACCGCAATGACCAACAGTGCAAGCAAAATTCTTAGTTCCTCCCCGCGTAGGCGCGTACCAATTCGGGTCCCAAACTGAGCGCCAACAACGGCGCCAAGCAGAAGGATCAGCGCCAGTAATATGTCGACGGTCTGATTGCTGCCCGCATGCAAAAGAGTGCTATTAGCGGCAACAAAGATGATCTGAAAGAGCGAAGTGCCCACAACCATCGCTGTGGGCATTCCAAGAATATAAATCATCGCCGGTATAAGTATGAAGCCGCCACCGACCCCCATAGTTGCAGACATCACGCCAACGCAGAACCCTATTCCGGCCGGGACCAACGCACTGATATAAAGCTTTGATTTACGAAACCGCATCTTATACGGAAGGCCATGTACCCAATAATGTGCATGCATCCGTTCCCGTCGGCCACCACGCCGCCTCCGGAGTATGGAACGCCCACTCTCGAGAGCCATCAGCGTTCCGATCACCCCAAGAAATAACACGAACGTGAGTGAGATAAATTCGTCAACTTGTCCTGCGGAGCGCAACTTCCGAAACAACCAGACCCCCAATACAGAACCAATCGCGCCAAATACTACGAGCACGAAGCCCATCTTGAGGTCCACGTTACCTCGCCGCCAATGTGCCAGAAATCCCGAAACTGAGGCCGCCGTGATCTGATTAGCCTCGGTGGCTACTGCAACTGGCGGTGGTACACCAATAAAAATGAGCAACGGCGTCATTAAAAAGCCGCCGCCGACCCCGAACATCCCGGACAGAAACCCAACCCCAACACCCATGCCCAGCAACAGCACAATGCTGACCGACATTTCGGCGATGGGTAGATAGATTTCCATCGGTGCTGTTTATAGAAGAGTTAGGTTGCGAAAAGTTTTGCTCCTACACGCGTCGGTACGCAAGTATTTTTTTAGCTGCGCGCCCAATACACTTCAATCTCTATAACATTGTCGCTCGAGTGAACAAATCTCCGGCAAATGCGCAACTACTACCCTAATGACAGGAACATTCATGTAAGCCCCACCACTTTCTTTACGTCAGAGAGTATTGGTGTCGCGATTTGTGTTGCACGATCTGCGCCGGTCGACAACACCTGGTCTACATAACCTGGGTCCTCGGAGAGCCGCTTCATTTCGTGTCCGATAGGTGCCAAAACAGAGACAGCAAGGTCAATGAGTTGTAATTTGAACTGAGAAAATGGTTTGCCGGCGAATTCTTCGCAAACTTGTTGGATAGTCTCATCAGCGAGCGCCCCGTAAATACCAAGTAAGTTGGCTGCCTCTGTGCGCCCTTCAAGACCATCTGTCGACTCTGGTAAGGGCTCCGGATCGGTCCGGGCCTTGCGAAACTTGAGGGCAATCGAGTCCGCATCGTCGGTCATGTTAATGCGAGAGTAATCAGAGTCGTCAGATTTGCTCATCTTCTTAGAGCCATCACGTAGGCTCATTACCCGTGCCGCACCTAGAATCAGTGGCTCGGGCATCGGAAAAAAGTCTGTTTCGAACATGCTGTTGAACGCTTTCGCGATATCGCGGGTTAACTCCAAATGTTGTTTCTGGTCCTCACCCACTGGGACATGTGTCGCCTTATAGAGGAGTATATCCGCAGCCATCAATGTAGGATAAGCGTAAAGCCCCACAGTCGCGTTGTCCCGGTGCTTGCCCGCCTTCTCCTTAAACTGGGTCATGCGGTTGAGCCATCCAAGGCGCGCAACACAGTTGAAAACCCAAGCAAGCTCAGCGTGTCCAGACACTCGGCTCTGATTGAATATTATGTTGCGCTTGGGATCGATACCTGCGGCCATAAGCCCAGCCGTCACTTCCCTCGTATTGGCGCGCAACTCACTTGGATCCTGCGGCGTGGTAATGGCATGCAAATCGACTACACAATAAATACAGTCATATTGGTCCTGAAGGCGCGCCCAGTTTCGAATTGCGCCAAGATAATTCCCCAGGTGCAAGTTGCCAGTGGGCTGAACGCCGGAAAATATACGGTTCATGATTTCCCCGTTGAATCATCGCATTGCCGGCGGTGTATCGTTCCAGTAGGGATTGGTCAATCTTCGATACGACCCAGCTTTCACATAAAACACAAAACGACTTAAATTTGTGCAGCAAGTTTCGAAGCAGTTGGTAGATCTCAATCTTTCTACCAAACGAATGCTCGCAGACTCACCCCTTCAGCGCCACCCTTAGGTCCTGCCAACGCATGGCCCCTATGATATTTGCAGTAAGGGTAAACCCTACTACCCCGACCAAAACAAGCCCAAGAAGCGCAGATACTTTTAACCCTATCCCACCCAATAACCAGGGCGTTAATACTTTTAAAAAAACTAAAAGCAAAAGTACCATCGCCATACTTGCAAGCAACATGCGCGGAACGCGCCGCCGGAGTAACCTGTCGGGTCGAAAATAGCGCCGAACGTACAAACCTTTCGCCAATAAGGCAGCATTTAACCAGGCCGACAAAGCACTAGCCAATGCTATACCAACCACTCCAAACGGCTTCATAAATAACAGGTTCAGGACGACATTGACGGCAAGGGCCCAGACTGCCGCCCGTACCGGCGCACGGGGGTCTTTTCGCGCGAAATAACCCGGCGCCAAGACCTTGACCAAGACGAATGCAGGCAACCCAATGGCGTAGGCAGCCAGCACTCCAGCAGTCATTGTCGTTGCACGCGCATCAAAGGCTGCGCGTTCGAACAACACATGGACGATGGGCGTAGCGATCACCATCAAAGCGGCGGCAGCCGGCAAAGTTAGCAACAATGCATACTCAATAGCTCTATTTTGCGAGTTGTACGCAGCGTCACCGTCTTTACCGGCGACTTGACGTGATAACGTAGGGAGAAGTGCCGTGCCAATCGCAACACCGATTACCCCTAGTGGTAATTGCACCACCCGGTCCGCATAATAGAGATGGGACACAGAGCCATCAGGCAACAAAGAGGCGATAATCATATCCACTACAAGGTTGAGCTGCACCACTCCGGCGCCAACTACCGCGGGAAGCATGAGCACCAGAAGGCGTCGTACAGAAGGAGTAAGGCGTGGCCAGGACAAACGAGGCAAAAAATTCGCGCGTTTGCAATTCCAAGCCAGCCAAAGAAATTGTATGAGCCCGGCTATTGCAACTCCCCAAGCAAGCGCATGAGCCGGAGTTTCGCCCGCCCGAGCGAAGCCCAACAGGGCGCCTATTAGACAAAGATTGAGGAATATGGGCGCCGCTGCAGCTGCGGCAAAACGTTCAAGGCTATTCAACAAACCACTCAGCAGAGACACGAGAGATATAAACAAAAGATAAGGAAAGGTGAGACGCGCCAGGTAAACCGTAAGATCAAACTTGGCAGGATCATCTGCAAACCCTGGAGCAATGACCAACATTAACCAAGGCATCGCAATCTGAGCTAACACCACCATTGCCAACAGAGCCCACAGTAGGACCGCTAGCGCATCCTCTGCAAAGACTCGAGCAGCTGCGCGCCCGTCAGAGGCTAGGGCACTCGTGAACATGGGCACAAAGGCCAGGTTAAAAGCGCCTTCTGCGAACAGACGCCGAAACAGGTTCGGCAGTTTAAATGAAATAAAAAATGCGTCGCCCGCCGCGCTTGCACCTAGAAAGACAGCAATCAAAATGTCGCGTGCGAATCCAAGGACGCGCGAGAGCAACGTGAATCCCCCGACCGTTGCCGCAAAGCGGAGTAACATCGCTACGCTCTAATCATTAATAAGGGCAAACATAAGGAAGATAACGCCCACGGCACTAATACTTTCGTCGTCCACTGCAACATCGCCGGTATACGCGGCCTTTCCTGTGCCGTC
>PTKD01000108.1 GCA_002938115.1 Alphaproteobacteria bacterium MarineAlpha9_Bin7
CGACGTATCGTGGCGGATTGTTGCCGTGATGGTGGTTATCCTGCATTAATGCTCGAGCCGATCGATTTTGCTCAGATGTACATGCAGCGGAAATCGCAGACCCGCGAAGGCCAAACTCGTCCGGAGAAAACAAATTAGAACGGAATGATTGTGGTTATTTGGCTATGGCCTAGCGATCCATGGCACGGATCGCTGGTCCTACATATCCCAGAGAGGCTTCTGCAATTTTGACACAAGCATCCTATGTTTCTTTATCTCGTCTTCACTCGCAGAATGCGCGCGGGGAGAGCGATGAGTCCGCGGAGGGGTCACCAAACTAGTGCCGCGCTCCCGGTTGTCCGCGGTTAGTCCTAACACCGGTTGGCGCGCATCGATTAGCTCCACATATACTTGGGCCAACAAATCAGCATCCAATAATGCTCCATGCTTATCCCGCATGGAGTTATCAATTGAAAACCTCTTGCACAAAGCGTCTAAGCTAGCAGGCGTGCCTGGAAATTTGCGGCGAGCTAAACTAACCGTGTCGATGGCCCGATCCGGCGCGATGATTGGCAAATTGACCAGGGCCAGCTCAGTGTTGATAAAACGAAGGTCAAACTCTGCGTTATGGATGACAAGTTTGTCGCCGCCCAGGAAACCTAGAAATTCAGCCGCCCCATCGCCAAAACTGGGTTGATCTTGAAGATCTTTCCAAGTCAGACCATGAATTGCGGTGGCTTCAGATGGAACTTCGCGCTCTGGATTGAAATAGCTATGAAATTGTTGGCCACTGGGCAAATGATTGATCAATTCTACACAACCAATTTCGATAATCCGGTGACCTTCCTCGGGTTTAAGGCCAGTTGTTTCAGTATCAAGAACGACTTCGCGCAAGAGACCGCCTCCTTGACCGCGGGAATCGTCGCCTACGAGTGCCGGCTACAATAGTTTGCAAAATTCTACGAATTGCTAACAAGACTGCCCTTTTGCCAGTTCCAGTGGAAATTACGAAGTCGGCGCGTCGACGTTTAATTCTGTCTGGTATCTGCTGGGCTTTTATAGCATCTAATTTGCCCTCACTCATGTTGGGCCTGGCCATGGCTCTTTGCCGTTGCAAGAAACCCGGCGCACTCACCACAACCACGGCATCACAACGGTGCTCCCCACCTGTTTCAAACAACAACGGCACATCTACTACGACTACAGATGCTCGGGAGGCGCCCGCTCTCTGTAGAAACCGGCTCCGAGCGTTAGCGACCAAAGGATGTAAGATTCCCTCAAGGACTTGCAGACCCGAGCTATTCGCGAAGATATGCTCCCCCAGAGCTTGGCGGTCGATCACTTCCCCTCGCATTGCACTGGGAAACGCTGCGCCTACCTCTGCCACCGCTGGGCCGCCTTTTCCTATTAGTCGATGGACCTCCGCATCGGCATCAAAAACAGGTATGCGAAGCCGCCGAAACATCTGCGCCGTTTCACTTTTGCCCATGGCGATGGAACCAGTAAGACCGATAACCAGAGGCCGACTATGAGCCACATTCACTCCCCAAAACATGAGCTCGGAGCGCTGCTGTGACCGCCGGTTCTCTTCCGAACCAAGCAGTAAAGCCAGGTCGGGCCTGATGTAACAGCATGCCCAGTCCGTCCACTACAATATTGCCCCGTTCCTGCGCTGATTGCAGCAAACGGGTCATAAGTGGCGTGTACACAATATCCGTGACAACCGCGAAACGGGGCAGTTTGGTTAATGGCATGTTCAGCGGCGGCTCTCCCTGCATACCCAGGTTGGTGGTATTGACCAACAAACTGACTCCTTCGGCGGCTTGGGCACGGTCGTCCCAGTCGACAGAAATTATCGCCCCGCCTACTTCCTGCGCCATCGTCTGAGCACGTAACCGCGTGCGGTTACACACTCGGATTTCACGGACACCAACGCCCATTAATCCAGCACATACCGCGCGAGCTGCACCACCCGCACCTAACACAAGGACTGGTCGTACAGGACGCCACTGACGTGCACCAGCTTGCAAATTCTCCATAAACCCAAAGGCATCGGTGTTACTACCTACAAGCTTCCCTTTTTGATCAATGACTATAGTATTCACCGCGCCAATGCGTTTTGTGGAGCTGTCAACTTTGTCCACCAAGGCTAAAGCTTGCTCTTTGTGAGGGAGAGTTATGTTGACACCTTTGAACCCGAGGGAAGGTAGCGCCCACAAGGCACGTGACAGATCCTCAGGTTTGACGGCCAACGGCACGTAGGCCCCGTCTATACCGAGCTCCTTTAACCAAAACCCCTGCAACCTTGGTGATAGTGAATGCGCTATTGGCCAACCAATCACTCCCGCCAAAGTCGCCGCACCAGAAATTGTCATTCTTCTATCGCCCCATGTTCCCGAAGAAAGTTTAACAGCGATATCAAGGGCATGCCGAGAATATCATAATACTCACCGTTTATTTTTGAGAAGAGTTGAACGCCCAAGCCTTCCAATCTGTAGCCTCCTATCGAATTGCATGCATGTTCTCTTTCCGACTCAACGTACCGATCCAAGAACTCATCAGAGAAACACCGCATTACCAACTCCGAAGTGACACTGAAACGCCAAATCACTGCTCCCCCACGTGCCACCGAAATAGCAGTCAACAATTCGTGGGCACGACCACGAAGCAAACAAAGTTGTTCCCGTGCCGTAGCGAGATCGCGCGGTTTATCGAACCAGGTATCACTGCATACAAGCATTTGATCACCACCAATAACCAATGCTTCGGGATATCCCAGCGAGACCTGAGATGCCTTAAGATCTGATAGAGCCTGTGCGGTATCCAACGCCGAACGATTTGCAGAGTGCATAGAGTGTTTTACGGAATCTTCATCAATTTGAGCCGCATGAATAGAGAAGCCAACTCCAGCCCCCTTTAAAACCGCTGCCCTTGTGGCGCTCGCCGACGCAAGCACAACGGGTAGCTTTTGGCGATAATCGTTGGCGATAATCATCAAAACTCAAGGACTCTCGGCAAGCGCTCTATTCCGGTAGAGCGCTAACACGGCAGCAGCTGTCTCCTCTATTGAGCGGCGTGTCACATCAATGATGGGCCAATTTCGTGATGCAAAGAAATGTCGAGCTTCATTGAGCTCATCCCGAACCGACTCCAAATTCACGTAACTCTCCAGCCCAGGCTCATTCATCTGCCGCAACCTGTTCCTCCTGACCTGTACCAATCGCTCGGGACTCGTGATCAAACCGACGACTAATGATTTTTCTGCAGATAACACCTCAGCTGGGAACGGCTGGCTCATAATGAAGGGCACGTTTGCGGCCTTAAGGCCACGGTTGGCAAGGTAAAAACAGGTTGGCGTCTTAGATGTTCGAGAAACGCCGGTAAGAATCACGTCCGCACTCTCTATATCATGCAACGACTGTCCATCATCATGACCCAAAACAAATTGCATCGCGTCAATACGCTGAAAATACTCTTCATCAAGTTCATGTTGGCCGCCGGGACGGTGCTGGACTGCCCGAGTCAGAAAACTACTCAGGGCCCCCATCACAGGATCAAGAACTGGCACACACGGAACAGAGATAGATCGACAGCGCTTTTGCAGCACTTCCTCTAATTCGGGCTTAACAAGGGTATATAACACGATCCCCCGGTATTCCTGTATCGCCGCTAGTAGCTTCTCTATTTGGTTTCGGCTCCGCACCAACGACCAGTTGTGCTCCACTACATCTATACCATCGAACTGCGCTAGTGCTGCTCGCGCGATTGTGCTGACAGTCTCACCCGTAGAGTCCGAAATTAGGTGCAGATGAAAAGTTCTCATTTTCGGCACTGCTTAGGGAATTCCGTTGCCAACAGCCGTATTTTACTTGAATAGACTGGGGATACCGCACAACTCTCAAAAGTAGTTCTTATCTGTTCCACTACGATACACTCAAAATACAGGGATTTACTAACCGAAGGCCATGCCGTCACGAAATATGTTAAAGCTGTGCACTCGCGTTTTATCCACATTCATTCCTAGATTTATTGTGATACTAACAACGCTAGAACACCATGAAACAAAGTCCTGTAGACTTTATGCACATAATTTTAAGGTCTACGAATACATACTAGAGAATTTTTCTGATTTCTAAAAATCACTCGTAAAAAAAATAATCCACACTTCTCTTAGTGCCAACATCTAACTACAACATATATATAAGATTCTATTATGTTGTTGATGGAGTAAAAAAATAGTCTCTCCTCAGCCCAATTCTGACAAAAAGAAAAAGCCACTTCTCCGTTCTTTCAACGGGGAACAACAACTAATTCCACCAATCTGGTTAATGCGCCAGGCCGGTCGCTACCTATCAGAGTACAGAATACTGCGTGAAAAAGCCGGGAATTTCCTAAATCTCTGCTACAATCCAAAACTTGCTGCAAAAGTCACTTTGCAACCTGTTGAGCGATTTGGCTTTGACGCAGCAATATTGTTTTCTGATATTCTTGTGGTTCCCCACGCCCTTGGTCAGGAAGTCAAATTTGTAGACGGTAACGGGCCACGCTTAAGAGCTGTACGCAACAAGCAAGATTTAAATAAGCTGTTCGACAGGATAAAACTAGATCGACTGTCGCCAGTTTATGAAACAGTGTCTCTGGTAGCAGGTCACTTAAGTAAGGACGTTGCATTAATTGGTTTTGCTGGGGCTCCCTGGACGGTTGCTGCCTACATGATAGAGGGTGGAACATCAAAAAACTTTGAATTCGTCAAGGAATGGACACGTAGAGATCCATCTGGGTTTGAGATTTTGATAAATAGACTGATCGAGGCAACAACAGCGCATCTTTATGCCCAGATTGAAGCGGGTGCCGAAGTCGTACAGTTGTTTGAAAGCTGGGCGGGCATTGTGTCATCGAGCGATTTTCAGAAGTGGTGCGTAGGGCCGGTTAAAATTATTACAAAGCGGGTTAAAGAACGATTTCCCGACGTCCCTGTTATTGCTTTTCCGCGAGGCGCCGCGATGGGTTACGTGGGTTATGCTGAAGCAACAGGGGTGGACGCGTTGTCGGTTGATTATACACTCTCTCCTACGTGGGTAGCAGAGAACCTACAGACGCATGTTCCTATCCAAGGCAATCTTGATCCGCAGGTTTTGTTGGTTGGGGGTTCCGCAATGAAAGATGCCGTACATGTAATTAAAAGCGCGCTTAACGGCGGGCCTTTCGTCTTTAACTTAGGCCATGGGGTTTTGCCGCAAACACCAACGGATCACGTGGCTGAACTTGTTCAGTTGGTGCGGGAAGAGTAAAAACTTGCGCCATGGCTGGTCGAGCACTTGTCCTATTCAATCTTGGAGGGCCTGATCAACTTTCTTCGGTGCGGCCATTCTTATTTAACCTTTTCAACGACCGCGCGATTCTTAATTTGCCATTGACCGTGAGATGGTGCCTGGCACAAATAATTTCTCGGCGCCGGGCGCCTTTTGCTCGCGATATCTACCGGAAGATTGGTGGCGCCTCACCGTTGCTTACAGAAACACGGGCTCAAGCTTTGGCGATCGAGGCTGAACTTGGAGCTGGGTGGAGAGTTTTTGTAGCTATGCGCTATTGGCACCCTTTCAGCGAAGAGACCGCACTGACCGTCAAGAGTTACGACCCAGATCACATTGTCTTGTTGCCGCTTTATCCTCAATACTCGACCACCACAACTTCTTCCTCACTAACCGACTGGGGAGAAGCCGCAGTGGCGGTTGGTCTTGATCAGCCAACCTCGATAATCGGCTGCTATCCAAAGGCGCCGGGGTTTATAAAAGCACATGCTCGCCTTTTGCGCACGGTGCTTACTCAAAGCGAGACTAAGAGAGACACAACCCGGGTACTGTTTTCGGCTCATGGACTTCCGAAAAAAGTCGTCGCGACTGGTGATCCGTACGAGTGGCAGGTGCAAGAAACAGCGGCGGCGGTGGCTCAGGAACTCGCGGCCGGAGAATTGGATTGGCGGGTATGCTACCAAAGCCAAGTCGGGCCACTCGAATGGATTGGACCATCCACAGAGCAAGAAGTGCGGAGGGCTGGGGCTGAGGGCAAGTCGCTCATTCTCGTGCCCATAGCGTTTGTTTCGGAACACTCCGAAACGTTGGTCGAACTCGATATTGATTATCGACGTATAGCAGCAGCATCGGGGGTGCCGAATTATCGGAGGGTGCCGGCCCTTGGGATAGCCCCGGATTTTATTCGGGAACTGGCGGATATGGCGCGGGTGGCGGGGCAAAATAATAAACATACCTGCATAGAAAGTCGTATATGTCCGGCTATGTTTGATCGGGGTGGTTGTAGCTTTACGGCGGATCGGTTGAGATGACTAAGGGAGCGGAAAGTGACTGAGGACGTAGGCACTATTTATTTGTGGCTTAAGGCTCTGCACGTCATCTCGGTCATCGCTTGGATGGCAGGACTGCTTTATTTACCTCGGCTGTTTGTTTATCACTGTGATGTACCCCTGGCCTCGCAGTCTTCTGAAACATTTAAGGTAATGGAAAGGCGCCTCCTGCGAGTGATTATGACGCCCGCAATGTTGGCCAGTTGGTTGTTTGGTTTGGCCCTGATTGCTATTTCCCCAGCAGTGGATTGGGGAAGCGGGTGGCTGCACCTCAAACTTTTTCTGGTGGTTGCTATGAGTGGATTGCATGGAATGATGGCTCGATGGCGGCGCGAGTTCCTGGGTGACCGCAACCACCATACAGCGCGATTTTACCGTATGGTCAATGAGGTGCCGACTGTCTTGATGATAGCGATCGTTTTAACGGTAATTATTAAACCTTTTTGAACAGACCGCGCTGGCTGGGAGACTTCTTTATAGCAAACGATTTGACGAAACGCCTGGACTGGCGTAAACATGTCGACAGTCAAGAGTTTTCTCAGCGATTACTTCGCAATATTTTTCCTACTTCCAGTCCTTAATTGTCGTTTGACCGCAACGATTGGCGGTAATTGCCAAAATCTTTCGGGCGCGACGCCTACCGAATGCTTTCTGCGTGTCCGGATTATGACATCCTGAT
>PTKD01000109.1 GCA_002938115.1 Alphaproteobacteria bacterium MarineAlpha9_Bin7
GGTAGCCAAGGCAATTGAAACCGTTTTAGCCGGAAAATCAGACATACTCACTCCGAATCGATTTGAGCTCAGTCGGCTAACTGGAAAACCTATCAAGACGATCATTCACGCAGTCCGCGCTCTTCGCGAGATAACCAAAATGGGGGCAAGAATAGCGCTATGTACTTCTCTGCCCTTAAACGGGAGTGATGCCATTGCCGTAGTGGGATGCAACCGATCCGATGCGTGGGCCGTAGAAGTTCCTCGCTTACATGTGGAGGCCAACGGCGCAGGAGACTGTCTAGCGGCCATTTTGCTTGCGAGAGTACTTAACGGGCATAATCTCCCACAAAGCATATCATTCGCCGTGTCGTCCGTTCATGACATTTTGAAATTGGCATCGACAACAGCCAATGAGTTACCGTTGGTTGCAGCGCGCGACTGCATCGTCCAACCCACCAAGCTTTTTCCGGCTGTTCGGCTGAACCCAGAGACCTACATGTAGTCCTTAATCAAGGCCTCTGCTATTTGCACGGAATTGAGAGCCGCGCCCTTACGCAGGTTGTCAGAAACAACCCATAGGTTCAAACCGTATTCCACCGTGGGATCCTGCCGAATCCGACTAACGTAGACACCACTTTCGCCTGCCACCTCAATAGGGGTGACATACTCCTCCTTTTCCGGGTCATCTATCACGACTATTCCTTCGGCATTTTCCAAGGCCGTTCTCGCCTCGTCTGCACCAATCGGGGCATCGAATTCAACGTTAATGGACTCTGCATGGCCTACAAATACGGGCACGCGCGCGCAGGTTGCACTAACTTGAATAGCCGGATCTAAGATTTTCTGTGTTTCACGAACCATCTTTAGCTCTTCCTTTGTAGAACCATCCGGTTGAAACACATCGATGTGAGGAATCACATTAAATGCTATTTCGCGCGTAAAATTAACAGGGCTTAAGCGCTCGTTGAAAAATACCTTTCGGGTTTGATTAAAAAGTTCATCCATCGCCCTGCGTCCAGCACCAGAAACCGACTGATAAGTCGCAACCACGACACGCCGGATTGGGGCTAAATCGTGAAGCGGCTTTAGCGCCATTACCATTTGGATAGTGGAGCAATTCGGGTTCGCTATGATATTTCGATTGCTAAAATTCGCAAGGGCATCACGATTAACTTCGGGCACTACTAACGGAACATCCACATCCATACGAAAATAGGATGTGTTGTCTATGACGATACACCCGGCTTCGGCCGCTCGAGGAGCGTGTTCTGCAGATGCTTTGGAGCCAGGGGAAAAAAGCGCTATGTCAAAGCCCGTGAAATCAAAATCATCAAGGGCACGCACCTTTAGTACGTCAAAATCGCCATATGATACTTCTTTACCTGCGGAGCGTGATGAGGCGACAGCTACCAACTCATCAGCGGGAAACTCCCTCTCTGAAAGAATGCTGAGCATTTCACGCCCAACATTCCCCGTGGCTCCCACTACGGCAACTCGGTATCCCATCGCTTTTCTCCTGTCCGCGGTCTAACGCACCAGACTACCCAAAAATACGAAACATGCGATCGAAATTAAGATGGGCCGACGAGCCACACTTCACTGGATCTTCGCACTTTTACGGAAAAGACCGGAACGGTCGATTGCTTGCACGGCAACTATTATGGATAGATAAGTAAGCATTGATTTCGATGCAACGTTAACTCTGCTTTCAAAGGCAATCATCCTTACACGCAGATATATTGTCCAACTACCTTACCGCCAGAACTCACGACGTGATACCGAATGGCTTCTACAACATCAAAATAGACATATTAACGCAGGAAGCTCTCTATCTTTCTTTTTTACACCGTTAGCTTATCAAGCTCCTCGACAAGCGCATCTCCCATTGCTGTAGTTGAAACCCTCGTCATGCCTTTCTGCATAATATCATCGGTACGTAAACCACTGGCGAGCAATTTGGAAACCCCCGCTTCTATCAAAGCCGCGTCTTCAGGTAAGTCGAAGGAATATCGGAGTGCCATCGCAAATGATAATAGCATAGCAATCGGATTTGCTTTCCCTTGCCCCGCTATATCAGGTGCACTCCCGTGAACCGGCTCGTACAACGCTAGACGACGTCCTGATACGTCGGGTGCCCCAAGAGAGGCCGACGGTAACATCCCCAGCGAGCCCGTCAGCATGGCGGCAACATCCGACAAAATATCCCCAAACAAATTGGAAGTAACGAGCACATCAAATTGTTTTGGCCGTCGTACTAATTGCATCGCAGCGTTGTCGGCATACATATGGTGAATCGGAATGCCGGGAAATTCCCGATCCCGCAGTGCTTGCATATCCTCTCGCCACATCTGGCCACTTTCCATCACGTTTGCTTTGTCAACCGAATGAACAAAACCTTTGCGTTTTTCTGCAAGTTCAAACGCTACCCGGCCAACACGCTCCACCTCTGAAGTTGTGTAGACCTCCGTGTTGACGCCGCGGCGTTCACCGTCCCCCAATTTCTCTATGCCCCTTGGTTCCCCAAAATAAATGCCGCCTGTGAGTTCGCGCAATATGAGGATATCCAGCCCCCGAACCAGCTCAGGTTTAAGACTGGAGGCATCGATCAATCCATCAAATACTACGGCCGGGCGTAAATTGGCAAATAACCCCATATCCTTACGCAGTCGAAGAAGGCCCCGTTCCGGCTTGATAGAGAAATCTAGATTGTCCCACCTCGGGCCGCCCACCGCACCGAACAAAACGGCGTCTGATTGCATCGACTGCTCAACAACCTCATCAGTCACTGGTGTTCCGTGCGCCTCATAGGATGCTCCACCCACAAGACCCTCTGTTACGTCAAAACCAACTGCACGCCTACGGTCAAACCAGTCAATGACTCGGTGCACCTCTCCCATTACCTCTGGGCCAATCCCATCACCCGGCAAAACAAGAAGACGTTTGTTACTCGCCATGTATCAGCAATCCTTAAAGTTCCAATCAAAGCCAGGGATATTGCACACTTCGTTTTTGTTCAAACGTCTCAATTTTTGCAATTTTTTCGAGTGTAAGTCCAATATCATCCAAGCCATTGAACAAACAATGTTTACGAAATGGGTCAATTTCAAATTCAAACAACTCGCCATTCGGGCCTGTGACCAGTTGGTTGTCGAGATCAACAGTAAAGATGGCGTTTGCCCCAGATTCTGCCCCTTCTAGAAGCGTGCTTACTTGTTCTTCCGGCAGGCTGACCGGCAGAATTCCGTTCTTAAAACAGTTGTTATAAAAAATATCTGCAAAACTCGGTGCGATAATGCAGCTAATCCCAAAATCAAGGATCGCCCAAGGTGCGTGCTCCCGGCTGGACCCACACCCAAAATTGTCACCAGCCACGAGTATCTTTGCATTCCGATAGGCCGACTGATTGAGCACAAACCCCGCAACCTCGGATCCGTCGGGGTTGTATCGGAGGTCATTGAAAAGGAACTCCCCTAGCCCAGTACGCTTGATAGTCTTAAGAAATTGCTTGGGAATAATTCGATCAGTGTCAACATTAATCATTCGCAAAGGTGCGGCGACGCCAGTGAGAGTAGTAAATTTATCCATAATTCCGCCCTTGCTATGCACGTAGTATATCCAGAGCTAACACTCTGAATTGGGCAACACAGTTATTTATCAATCAAATCCCGGACGTCTGTAATGTGACCAGTCACAGCTGCAGCTGCAGCCATCGCCGGGCTCATCAAATGGGTTCGCCCTCCCCGTCCTTGTCGGCCTTCAAAATTTCGATTCGAAGTGGATGCACAACGCTCTCCAGGCTCTAATCGATCTGCATTCATGGCGAGACACATGGAACAACCTGGCTCGCGCCACTCAAAACCGGCATCCACGAAAATTTTATCAAGCCCTTCTTCCTCCGCTTCCTCCTTAACCAAACCAGAGCCAGGAACAATCATCGCTCCAACACCCTGAGCTACCTGCCGACCTGCAGCGACAGCGGCAGCTTCACGCAAATCCTCTATCCGACCATTTGTGCAAGAACCTATAAACACACGATCAATCGGAACCTCGGCAAGAGGGGTTCCTGGCACAAGGTCCATATACGACAACGACCTCTCCAGCGATGTTCGACGACCTGCGTCAACTTCACTCTCCGGATTTGGCACCCTACTAGTAACGGGGAGAGTATCCTGGGGGCTTGTCCCCCAAGTCACGTGTGGCACTAGGTCGTCCGCGTCTAAACTTATTTCTCGATCGTACACCGCGTTTTCATCCGACGGCAGTGCCCGCCAATCCGCTATTGCTAGCTCCCAGGCGCCGCCCTTTGGTGACATTTCCCGGCCTAAAAGGTATTCAAATGTGACCTCGTCGGGAGCAATCAGACCCGCACGTGCGCCAGCCTCAACAGACATGTTGCAAACCGTCATACGTCCTTCCATAGACAGTTCTTTGATTGCCGGACCCGCATATTCAATCACGTGACCCGTAGCACCGGCGGTCCCAATTTGAGCAATAATCGACAGAATTACGTCCTTGGCCGTAACACCCGTGCCGCACCGGCCATCGACCGTAATTCGCATATTTTGGGGCCTTTTCTGTATCAAAGTCTGAGTCGCCAGTACATGCTCAACCTCACTGGTGCCTATGCCAAACGCGAGTGCCCCACATGCACCGTGCGTCGATGTGTGGCTATCGCCACACACGATTGTCGCACCAGGCAGCGTAAAACCAAGTTCTGGCCCGATTATGTGCACGATTCCCTGGCGAGAATCGTTCAACGGCAAATAAGGCACACCAAACTCAGAGACATTCCGTTCTAACGTTTCCACCTGAATTCGTGACGTCTCTTCCGTGATTCCAGCAGCGCGATTGATAGTGGGAATGTTGTGATCAGCAACCGCAAGTGTCCCTTCAGGGCACCGCACCCCACGCCCTGCTACACGCAAACCTTCAAACGCCTGTGGGCTGGTTACTTCGTGAACTAAGTGCCTATCGATATAAATTAGGCACGTGCCGTCGTCTTGTTCATGAACAAGATGCCCGTCCCAAATTTTATCGAACAACGTTCTCGGGAGATTCATTAAACCACCTACAGGAAGCTGTGTGACTCAGGATTCTGGATCTGCCGTAGCCTTACCCTTTGTGGGTCCTGACGTTTTCTTAGATCCCTTTGTCCGTCGATCTTCCCGTTTCTCCGCAATCCTTGCGGATTTCCCAGTGCGCCCACGCAGATAATAGAGCTTAGCCTGACGGACGTCACCCCTACGCACCAGCTCGATACCCTGGATGAGAGGCGAATAAAGTTGGAACACCCGCTCCACGCCCTCGCCATAACTCATTTTGCGCAGTGTAAACGACGAGTTAAGGCCTCGACTTGATCGCGCAATGCACACACCTTCGAATGCCTGCAATCGTTCGCGGGTGCCCTCGACCACACGAACTTGCACGCGCACCGTGTCTCCCGGACCGAACACAGGAATATCCTTTCCGTCCGTTAGTTTCGCAATTTCTTCGCGCTCAATCTGTTCAATTGTGTTCATGAACTCAACCCCGCTTTGCCAACCTGGACAATGACTGGTGGTCAACCCAAGTTCGCGTTTTCAATATAACACCTTCAGTTAGTGCGGTCGTTTAGCAAACGGTATCGCTGCCACATATCTGGACGACGCTCCTGCGTCACCCTCTCTGCCTCACGACGACGCCAAGTCTTAATCCACTCATGGTCCCCAGACATAAGTGCCGCTGGGACCTCTTTCCCCTGCCAGAGCTGAGGTCGTGTGAAATGTGGATATTCCAATAATTCGTGCTCGAAACTCTCCTCAACGACGGCATCTGGGTTGCCGACGACGCCGGGCAATAAACGTATGCATCCATCGATCAATGCTATAGCAGCTGGCTCACCGCTCGACATCACAAAATCACCAACACTAACCTCTTCCATAGCTCGCGCCTCGATCACACGCTGATCAATTCCCTCGAACCGACCACAAAGAACAATAACTCCGGCGCCTGCGGCCCACCTCTGGATACGAGATTGAGTCACTGGCAGGCCTCGCGGCGTCAAGCAAATCCGCGCCAAGTCCCTGTCCGAATGGCCGCCGTCATCCAGTGCAGAATCTATGGCCGCCGCGGCAACATCAGGCCGCAGAACCATGCCTGGGCCGCCACCATAAGGTGCGTCGTCCACGGCACCGTGTTTATCGCGTGCAAAATTGCGAATGTCTACTGTTTTCAAGGACCAAAGACCTCTCTCCAATGCGGTTCCCGCAAGGCTGTGGCCCAGTGGCCCAGGGAACAGATTAGGGAACAGGGTCAATACATGAGCGGTCCACGGTTTAGAATATGTCATGATTCGGGCCCATGCGCCTCAAGTGCGTCCGGCGCCACTACTAAATAGGAATTAGGAATATCGATGAGCGGGACTGCTTCCGCAGTAAAAGGCAACATAACATTTTCGCTCTCGCCGTCGTCTTTCTCTATATCAATAATACCTCCAGCACCAAAATCGTAAACCGCAATTACCCGCCCGACCTCCACTCCTTTTGGCGACTCAACCCGTAATCCAATCAGGTCAGCAAAATAGTATTCATCACGCTCGAGTTTGGGTAAAACTGATCGGGCCACATATAAGTTTTTCCCAATCCAAGATTCAGCTTCTGTTCGATCAGAGATTCCTGCGATTCGTGTTACTACAATCCCTTTTTGCACTCGCACCAGATGAAGTGCCACCGACACGCCATTTTCGTCCACCAATTCATTAAAATTGCCAATGGCCGTGGGCGTATTGGTATAACTCTTAATACGCACCGCGCCGTTAAGACCTTGGGCGCCAACTACTACGCCAACACATAAATTGTTTACATCGGAGTCATAACACGATGCGCTATCAATGACGGCATCACCATTGCCGACGTTATTTTTCGACTTCCGGTTTCTCGCTGTTACGAACTTCGTCCGCCTTACTTTCATCGGTCGGTTCCACTGAGTCTGCATCTTTATCGGTTACCCCG
>PTKD01000011.1 GCA_002938115.1 Alphaproteobacteria bacterium MarineAlpha9_Bin7
CGCGAGCGCTGGACCGAGTACTCTTGTGGGGACATTACGTGGTGCCACATTGGCACATCCGCAGTTTTCGTCTCGTCTACTGGAATATGTTCGGCAAGCCAGAGACACCCCCTAAATACGGAATCTCTTTCCCGAACACCTGGTGGTACGATGAGGGAAAACACCAACTGCTATCGGTAAATAAGATAGTCGATGGTGATATAAAGGACGCCACGCAAACTCAGTCAAGCAACATGGACGATCAGGAAGGTATACCGGAAACATCGCCTCCAGATGAACTCGCGAAAGCAGAGCGAGATACAATGGTGTATCTCGCTTCTCTTGGTATTATGATCGTTATCATAATGCTTTACTTGCGCCGTCGCGCCAAAAAATCAAGCTGAACCATCCTGTAACCCAACGAGCTTTGCCATGACCGCCTACCTCATCCGGCGGCTGTTATTGATCATCCCAACTTTGTTCGGGATAATGTTGATCAATTTTTTGGTCATTCAAGCTGCACCCGGCGGCCCGATTGAACAATTGATCTCCCGTTACACAGGCATAGGCGTAGAAGCCACCGCTCGCGTCTCAGGCAGCGACCAAACCGAAATTATCGGAAATCGGCAATCAACAAGCGGTGGTGCCCTCACCAGCAAGTACCGAGGCGCCCAGGGACTCGACCCGGAATTCCTGCGAGAACTCGAAATTATGTATGGTTTTGACAAGCCTGCGCACAAACGATTTCTTAAAATGCTTGGTGACTATATTCGTTTTGATTTTGGAGAAAGTTTCTTTCGCAATCAACGTGTGATTGATCTCGTGTTGGAGAAGATGCCCGTCTCTATATCTCTAGGCCTTTGGACGACCCTACTTATCTATACGATTTCTATCCCACTCGGGATTCTAAAAGCCGTCCGAGATGGCTCTAGATTTGATTTCTGGAGCTCCAGTGTAGTCGTAGTGGGGAATGCCATTCCAAGTTTTCTCTTCGCGATCCTTTTAATCGTAATTTTTGCCGGCGGACGATACCTCGATTGGTTCCCATTACGGGGCCTCACCTCGTCAGGATGGGAGGATCTTGGGTATTTCCAACGCGTCGTAGATTATTTTTGGCATCTGGCATTGCCTATTTTTTCTATGGTAATCGGTGGTTTTGCAGGACTCACTCTTCTGACCAAGAATTCATTCCTAGAAGAAATCAATAAACAATATGTAATAACCGCTCGTGCCAAAGGATTGACAGAGCGTCGCGTACTGATAGGCCATGTGTTTCGAAATGCCATGTTGATCGTTATTGCTGGCTTCCCAAGCGCCTTTGTAAGCATTTTATTTACCGGCGCATTGTTGACTGAGATAATTTTTTCGCTAGATGGCCTTGGACTACTTGGTTTTGAAGCAGTAGTTAATCGTGACTATCCGGTCATGTTTGCATCCCTCTACTTCTTTACCCTATTGGGATTGGTAATGCAGCTAATTGGAGACCTCACATATACAATTATCGATCCTCGTATTGATTTTGAAGGTAGATAGGTTGGAGGTGACACGTGATCTAACCTGTCTACAGGTTAGTTACCGGATGTACTAATGATAGCAAAAAGAAGTACATATTTTTTTTGGATTCCAATCACTCCAATAGTTCAACGGAGGCTAACAAGTTTTCGTCGCAACAGTCGTGGATTTTGGAGCCTATGGATCTTTCTCTTGCTTTTTGCGATTAGCTTGCCCGCGGAATTTATCGCAAATGACAAACCCTTGCTTATACGTTTTCAAGGTCATTACTACATGCCAGTGTTAGCTACATATCCAGAAACCACTTTTGGTGGCGATTTCGAGACGGAGACCGACTACCGCGATGCTTTCGTGCGTCAGTTGATCGAAGATGAAGGATGGATGTTGTGGCCAATTATTCCCTTTAGTTACAACACCATTAACTATCATCTAGATCGTCCAGCACCATCGCCTCCAAATGGCAGCAACTGGTTGGGGACAGATGACCAGGCACGAGATGTTGTTGCCCGTCTGATTTATGGGTTCCGGATCTCCGTATTGTTCGGCCTAGTACTAACGTTTTTTGGATCCTTAATTGGAATTTGCATTGGCGCAATACAGGGATACTTTGGGGGCTGGATTGACCTGATCGGCCAGAGAATCATCGAGATTTGGTCTGGCTTGCCCATCCTTTATCTTTTGATCATTTTGGCGAGCGTAGTCGAACCCAACTTCTGGTGGCTCCTTGGTCTCATGCTATTGTTTAGCTGGATGGGACTGGTTGGTGTGGTGCGAGCGGAATTTCTTCGCGCACGCAACTTCGATTTTGTACGTGCCGCCCGAGCACTCGGCCTATCCGACTACAAAATTATGATCCGCCATGTTCTGCCAAACGCAATGGTATCTACGTTGACGTTTCTACCGTTTATTTTAACAGGCTCCGTGACGATACTTACGTCTTTAGATTTTCTTGGATTTGGGCTCCCGCCTGGTTCCCCATCCCTCGGTGAGTTGCTTAATCAAGGGAAAAATAATTTGCAGGCCCCTTGGCTCGGCTTCTCTAGTTTCTTCTTGCTGTCACTCATGTTGTCACTGCTAGTGTTCATCGGAGAAGCTGTCCGTGATGCTTTTGATCCACGGAAATCCCTGGTCTAGAGGCGACGGACACAGTCATGACCCTTCTAGAAGTCCGTGATCTTGCCGTTGAATTCCATGTTGAGGGAAACCAAATTAAGGCAGTGCGGGACGTCACCTTCGACATCAACCCAGGAGAAACTGTCGCCCTGGTAGGTGAGTCTGGTTCAGGAAAGTCCGTGACCGCCTTATCCATCCTGCAGCTACTTCCGTACCCACGTGCCCGTCATCCACGGGGCAGCATTCAATTCGACAATATGGAGATACTAGGCTCGTCCCAATCAGACATGCAACGGATACGTGGTGATAGGATTTCAATGATTTTCCAAGAGCCAATGACGTCTCTAAATCCGCTCCACACCATAGAAAAACAAATAAATGAAACACTAATACTTCACAAGGGACTTACCCGCAGGCAGGCGCGCGCACGTACACTTGAGCTTCTTAAAATGGTGCGTCTACCAGAGGCAACGTCCCGACTTACCGCCTGGCCTCATCAACTCTCCGGAGGACAACGCCAAAGGGTAATGATTGCGATGGCGTTGGCTAATGAACCAGATCTCCTTATTGCAGATGAACCGACGACGGCACTCGATGTGACAATCCAAGCTCAGATATTGTCACTCCTACGAGATCTTCAGCGTGAACTGAAAATGGCAATGCTGTTGATTACCCACGATCTGACAATCGTGCGAAATATCGCACATCGAGTCTGTGTAATGACCCAGGGACAACTAGTTGAGGGAGGCACCGTTCAAGACGTATTAAACAAGCCAGAACACGCATATACAAAAAAGTTGCTCGCAGCAAAGCCGCAGGGCACGCCACCAACTGACGATACCTCCCGGCCCATAGTGACGAAATCAAAGAATTTAAAAGTCTGGTTCCCGATACGGCATGGCATCTTACGCCGCACTGTCGGTCACGTACGAGCAGTGGAAGATATAACAATTTCCATCCGCGAAGGTGAGACACTTGGTGTGGTGGGAGAGTCGGGGTCGGGCAAGACCACGCTTGGCCTGGCGTTGCTACGTCTAGTGCCTAGCTCAGGTTACATCCAATTTGGTAACGACAAAATCCAGGGTTGGAGTAACCAAAAGTTGCGGCCACTCCGACGTCAAATGCAGATTGTTTTCCAGGACCCCTTCAGCTCATTAAGTCCTCGTATGTCAGTGCGTGAAATTGTGGAAGAGGGACTGACAGTTCATGGCCTCGGCGGCGGAGTTTCTTCGCGACGCCAATTGGTGAGTGACATGCTTGAGGAAGTCGGCTTGAACCCGGACGAAATGGATCGCTATCCTCACGAGTTTTCTGGCGGACAGCGGCAGAGAATTTCAATCGCGCGGGCGATGATGCTCAAACCCCGCTTTCTGGTTCTTGACGAACCTACTTCAGCACTTGATCTCTCAGTGCAGGCGCAAATTGTCGACTTACTACGGGCACTACAAATTAGATATCGGTTATCATATTTTTTCATTAGCCACGATCTGCGTGTGATCCGAGCCCTTGCCAACCAAGTATTGGTCATGAAAGATGGAATCGCTGTGGAGCACGGAGCCGCATCAGAAATATTCTCTGCACCGAAGACCGATTATACAAAAACTTTGATCGCCGCCGCGTTTGAAATTGAAACATTTAAAACCGAAACTATCTCGATGTAAGGCAATCGATGTCCATCTTGTTTATCAGCAAAGCAGATAGCCCTACTGAATGGCAGCAAGCGCTGGCTTCCCTGGACCCTGAAATTGGTTTTCAAGTCTGGCCAGATTCGGGGAAACCAGAAGATATAGAGGTTGCACTGGTTTGGAAGCACCCCCCCGGAGCACTTTTAGGATTACCTAATCTAAAACTTATCCAGTCATTGGGGGCCGGTGTTGATCACATATTCATGGATCCCAGGTTACCAAAGAATGTGCCAATTGCACGCTTAGTAGACGCGGAACTGACTCGGCAAATGGTTGAATACGTGGTGCTTGCGGTGCTCAGTCGTCACCGTCGGCTTGATTTAATACGAGGAGCACAACTTTTACGTAATTGGCAGGTTATTCCACCGGTGCCAATTAGTTGTAGTCGTGTTGGCATACTAGGATTTGGGGAAATTGGGCGCGCGACCGGCAACATCTTGGTAAAACTTGGCTTCAAAGTCGCCTCTTGGACACGCACTCCACATACCGTTGGAGCCGTTACCTCCTACCACGGACCGGAAGGGTTCACTTCACTCCTACAAACAAGCGATATTTTGATCTGTTTATTGCCATTAACAGCTAAAACGCGTGGCCTACTGAATGCAGAGGCTTTTGCAACTCTTCCGACTGACGCATATGTGATAAACGTCGCCAGAGGCGCGCATCTGATCGAACAGGATTTACTCGCGGCAATCGATAACGGCCATCTCTCAGGAGCCTGGCTTGACGTATTTGATGCCGAACCTTTGCCATCAAATCATCCCTTCTGGGCCCACCCTAAAATAGTTGTGACCCCGCACCTAGCAGGGCTCACTGTCGCCTCAAGTGCTGCCTCTCAGGTGATCCACAACTTGCGGCTAGTACGCATTGGAAAAACACCACAAAATTTAGTTGACCCAACCGTCGGCTACTAAGACCAATATTTCCAGTCATATCGAATCCCAAGTTTCGACATAGTCAGAGAATTTTGTGGTAACGATCTGTAAGCATGGCATCGAGCGCTCTAATCGCAAATGCCTCGCCTCCCTGTGACCGACCTGGCCGATCTATTCGGTTCCAACCCATGATGTCGAAATGAGCCCAAGACTGATCGTCCGAAACAAACTCCTTCAGAAACAGCGCGGCACCAATCGCGCCCGCATAACGATGACGAGAAATATTATTAAGATCTGCCACGGAACTCTCGAGATCATCTTTATAGTCATCCCACAGCGGTAACCGCCATAACGGGTCCTGGTGAGTCTGTGCATAATTGCTAAGTTCCGACGCCAGTGCTTCATCGTTTGTAAACATTGCAGCGATGTCCGTGCCCACCGCCACTCGAGCTGCGCCGGTAAGAGTCGCAATATCGATAATGAGTTCAGGAGTTTCAGCAGTAGCCTCTGCCAGGGCATCACAAAGAACCAGCCTCCCCTCGGCATCCGTGTTGCCGACTTCAACTGTTTTACCACTCCGGGTTGAGATTATATCGCCCGGTCGAAACGCATGGCCTGAAATGCTATTCTCAACCGCGGGGATCAACACTCGGAGCTGGACCGCCAATTGCTGCTCCATCACAGACTGTGCTAGAGCGAGAACATGAGCAGCTCCACCCATATCCTTCTTCATCAACAACATATTGTCGGCTGGCTTTATGTCGAGACCACCAGAATCAAAACACACACCCTTACCGATTAGCGTGACCTTCGGGGCCTCAGACGACCCCCAGCGCAAATCAATCAACCGAGGAAGACGTGCACTACCCTGACCAACTGCAAAAATCGTCGGATAACCCTGCTGTATCAGATCCTCTCCGGAAATCACCGTCATGGCCGCTCCACCGACGCCAGCAATTTCCTCAGCAACCATCGCAAGTTCAGACGGCCCCATATCGTTGGCTGGGGTGTTGATTAGATCCCGCACTAAATAAGTAGCACTTGCCAATCGACGTGCCTCCGATAGAACGTCTTTGTCCTCCACCACTAGTTGTGCAGGTGGCCGCCTTGCTTCCTTGTATCGCGTGAACTGATACGCGCCCAGAGCCCAACCAAGCGGAAGACCGCCATTAGCAGTCACATCAGGGCAACAACCATCCAACACGTACGTGCCCTGCGGGAGCTGAAACGGCAACCGAGCCAAACTCCACAAATCCGGTGCCTTACCGGTGCCTACCACAATGCGGTCTAGTTTGCCGTCTGGCCGTGGGATTAGACATGTTTCCCCTGACTTGGGAAGAAACTGGATGCTATCGAGCCAGGTATTGGTATAGGACCCCGCTCCTGCGCGCCAATCCTGCCACGTTTCTTCCTCGGCGAGGACAATAGGGATCGCGTCGTGATTTTCGCCCGTGCCCGCGATCAAGCTAAAGGTCGGTTCAGTCATAAATTCTGATTCTCCATCACACATATGGCGGTGCGTATAGCAAATCTGGCGGAGGGAGTGGGATTCGAACCCACGGTACGCGTAAACGCACACACGCTTTCCAAGCGTGCGCCTTAAGCCGCTCGGCCACCCCTCCAAACTCCGCCACAAAATACGGCCTTAATGGTGGCCTTGGAACAGCTTTCTCGCGGCGGTTGTGGCTACACCCGTCAATTCTCACAAAAATCCCAACTTTGGGAAGTCCGTTCCGTTATCGTTCTTCAAGCCGAAGAACCGCCAGGAATGCCTCTTGCGGAATTTCAACATTGCCGACTTGCCGCATCCGTTTTTTCCCAGCCTTTTGCTTTTCCAACAATTTACGTTTGCGGGTAATATCACCACCATAGCATTTTGCGGTCACGTCTTTTCGTAAAGCACTTACTGTTTCACGAGCAACCACTTTGCTCCCAATTGCCGCCTGAATCGCCACTTTAAATAACTGCCGGGGAATTAGCGATTTAAGTTTCTTGCACAGCGCGCGGCCGCGAGACTCTGCTTTCTCACGATGAACCATAAAGGCCAGGCTATTAACGGGGTCACCATTCACCAACATCGTCACCTTCACTAGGTTACCCGTTTCATAATTATCCAATTCGTAGTCAAAACTAGCGTAGCCACGACTTACAGATTTAAGGCGATCGTAAAAATCGAACACCACTTCGTTTAATGGAAGCCGATATACCGCCATGGCACGATTACCGACGTACGTGAGATTAATTTGTGAGCCGCGACGTTCGGTGCACAGTTCCAAAACAGCGCCAAGATATTGGTCGGGAACCATAATCGTTGCCTTAATCCACGGCTCGTCTATCCGATTGATTCTCACTGGATCAGGCAAATCGGCCGGATTATGAAGATCCCACACCTCGTTATTGGTAAGATGCACCTTATAAATAACGCTTGGCGCAGTAGTAACAAGATCAAGATTAAATTCGCGCTCGAGCCTTTCCTGAATAATTTCGAGATGCAATAACCCCAAAAAACCGCAACGGAAGCCCAAGCCAAGTGCAGCAGAACTCTCCGGCTCAAAATGGAAACTGGAATCGTTGAGCCGAAGCTTTGATAGACTATCTCGTAAATTCTCGTACTCGGCCGAGTCCGAAGGGTACAGACCACAGAAAACTACTGGCACGCTCGGCTTAAACCCAGGCAAAGCTAGCGCCGTTGGCATTCGGTCATCAGTAATTGTATCGCCAACGTGTGTATCCGCCACAGTCTTGATCGCTGCGGTGATAAATCCGACTTCCCCGGGGCCCAATCGATCTACCAACACACCTTTCGGCGTGAATATACCCACCCTCTCGATCTGACGTGACGTGCCGGCAGCCATAAAACGAATTTTTTGGCCCTTGCGCAACGTGCCGTCATGCACACGAACCAGCACCACTACCCCAAGATAGGAGTCGTACCAACTATCCACCAACAACGCCTTTAGCGGCTCCTCTAATTGTCCTTTGGGGGGCGGGAGGCGTTCAACTAAGGCATCAAAAACGTGATCGATGCCTTGCCCAGTCTTGGCAGATACTTCGATCGCGTGGGTAGCATCCAGTCCAATTACCTCCTCGATTTGCTGCCGGACCCGCATCGGCTCTGCAGCAGGAAGATCGATTTTATTCAATACTGGAACGATTACATGATTCGCTTCGATTGCCTGATAGACGTTGGCAAGCGTCTGAGCCTCAACGCCTTGGCTTGCGTCAACCACCAAGAGCGATCCCTCGCACGCTGCCAGGCTACGGCTGACTTCATAGGTAAAATCTACGTGGCCCGGTGTATCAATCAAGTTCAATGTATATTTTTTGCCGTCCGGTATCTGGTAGGCTAAACGCACGGCTTGGGCCTTAATAGTAATTCCACGTTCGCGCTCGATATCCATCGAATCCAACACCTGCGCTTTCATTTCACGCGCCTCAAGCCCTCCACAAGTCTCAATTAGTCGATCAGCCAGCGTCGATTTACCATGATCGATGTGGGCAATGATCGCGAAATTTCGGATATGAGAAAAATTCACCATGCTGCGCCTCGCGCCCACACAGAGATCACGAACTTAGGATATCAGAAATTAATATTGGCGAGTAATGCCGCAACTGCCTCATCCCTTGCTTAATTTCGAAGTGCCCCGCCCGTGGCTTTCGTAACCTTTGAAACAATCGCCTGAGAAATACGCTGGATATCGTCTTCTGTAAGGGTTGTATCAAACGGTTGCATCGTAACACCGAATGCCATCGACTTCATTCCCTCGGGCACACCGTCACCAACGTAAATATCGAACAAGGCCGTCTTAGTAAATACAACCTTCGTGGAATCCTTGCCACTTAACGATTGTACCGCACCTAGCAATACTTCAGCCGTCACACCATCGGGCACTACAAATGCAAAATCACGTTCGACAGAAGGAAGGTCTGTGCGATTTGAAGCCGGTCTCGCTCTGGAGGCTTTTGCTTTGGACAACGGAACGCTGTCCAGAAACACCTCAAATCCAACCGCAGATACGGTGAGGTCAAAAGCCGACAGAACCCTAGGGTGCAGTTCGCCAAAATATCCCAGCACATTTTTGGGACCCAACCGAAGAGTCCCCGACCGACCTGGATGGTACCAATCCGGCGCATCCTTGGTCGCTGTTATTTGCTTTCTGGAGGCCTTTAGCCCCGCCAATACTGCAAGTGCATCCGCCTTTGCGTCAAACACATCCACTGGACGCGAACTCGCTATCCAGTCACGGGGTACGAAATAGCCCGTACGTACACCAGCAGCCATAGATAGTTGCCCGCCCAACGTATCATTCCGGTATTGTGGACCCACTTCACAAAATCCGATATCGCCAACACCTCGCGCAACGTTCCGTGCCGACGCTGTTAGTAAATTTGGCAATAACGATGGCCGCATATCAGAAAGGTCTTCTGAAATTGGATTGTCGAGTTTTAAATCGTCTCTGCCACCACCAAACATCTCAGCCTCATCCACGCTGAGGAAAGACCAAGTCACGCATTCGTCAAGTCCACGCGCAGCCAGCAAGCGTGGTATTTGACGGACCTCACGTTGTCTCTGGTTTAACGCAGGCTTCGAAGGACCTATACGAGATACAGAAACAGCTGGAATTGAATCGTACCCCTTAATCCGTAATACTTCCTCAACTAGGTCCGCTTCCCCATCAATATCATTGCGCCATGATGGAGGGGTGACTGTCCATACTTCGCCTTCACTTTTGCAGCTAAAACCGAGATTGCCCAGAATTTCTACGCTATCCTCCGAAGCAACCTGGAGCCCACCAAGGGTCTTAATACGTGCCGGGCGGAAATTAATTGTGCTAGCACCAACAGGCGCTTTCCCCGCTGTGGTTACCTCGCCCACCTCGCCGCCACAACACTCCAAGATCAGTTTTGTCGCGAGCTCCATACCTGGGACAGCGCCAGCTCTATCGACACCACGTTCAAAACGATATCGCGCTTCCGACTCTATATTTAGTTTACGTCCCGTCCTAGCAGTGCGTACAGGGTCAAACAATGCCGCTTCAACAAACACATTTAGTGTCTCGTTGGTACAGGAAGTCACAACACCGCCGATCACACCACCTAGCGCGATGGGACCCGTCTCGTCACAAATTACGTTCATCTGATCATCAAGTTTATATGTCCGCTCATCAAGAGCATCGATGGTTTCGCCAGCTCTTGCGAGCCGTACATAAACATTGCCCTTTAGCTTATCGGCGTCGAATACGTGCAAGGGACGAGCACGGTCAAAGGTAATCAAGTTGGTGATATCAACCAACGCTGAGATAGGACGCAAACCCACAGAAAGCAAACGTTGCTGGAGCCAAGGTGGGCTCGCTCTGTTGACTACGCCACGAATCATCCGGCCAACAAACAAAGGACAAGCGTCTCCAGAGCTTTCATCAAATCGAAGTTCGACATTTATCGGACTTGCGAATTCACCAATCAATGAAACGGGTTCCGGTGAAATTAAACGCCCCAGTCCACCGGCTGCGAGATCACGGGCTATCCCCAGCACTCCAAGACAATCTCCGCGGTTGGGGGTGACAGCGATTTCAATAATAGGGTCATCAAAACCACTCACTTTCGCAAATGATTCGCCAATTTTTGCTTCGGGATCAAGTTCAATGATGGAATCATGGTTCTCGCTTAAGCCTAGTTCACGTTCGGAACACAACATCCCCTGACCAGTGACACCTCTGATCGCTCGCTCCTCAAGAGTAAATTTTTCCCCGGGTATGTAGGTGCCAATCGGAGCAAACACACCTTTGATTCCAGAACGCACGTTGGGGGCACCACATACCACCTCAAATTGTTCTAGGCCTGTGTCAACAATACACAGTCGCAAGCGGTCAGCATTCGGATGCGGAGTTACCTTGGTGACACGACCAATGACAAACGGTAGCAAGTCCTTGGCGCGATCGACTACTCCCTCCACTTCCAGACCTACCATGGTTAATGTGTCGACTATCTCATCAAGAGAAGAGTCGGTCTCGAGATGTTCTTTTAGCCAGCCCAAAGTGAATTTCATCGGCTTAGACCCTGCCCCAGAGTTGGCAAGTCTAGGGCAGAAAAACCATAGTTCTTAAGCCATCGCAAATCGCAATCGAAGAAGCCCCGCAGATCTCGAATACCATACTTAAGCATTGCGATCCGATCTATGCCAACACCAAATGCGAATCCCTGCCATTCCGAAGGATCAAGACCACAATTTTGCAAAACACGTGGGTTGACCATTCCACAGCCTAATATTTCCAACCATTCCTCGCCGGCACCAATATGTCGGACCCCATCATTTATCGAACACCCGATATCCACCTCGGCAGATGGCTCGGTGAACGGGAAGTAGCTCGGGCGGAACCGCAACGGTAGGTCTTCAACCCCAAAAAATAAGCGCGTGAAATCTATCAGACACCCTTTGAGATGCCCCATATGAATATCTCTATCAATAACCAAGCCCTCGAGCTGATGAAACATCGGAGTATGCGTTATGTCGTAATCATGCCGATAAGTTCGGCCAGGGATTACGATCCGATGAGGTGGTGGCTTTGCCGTCATGGTCCGTATCTGTACCGGGGACGTGTGAGTTCGCAAGACCGGTCGCGTGCCATCTTTCCTCTCACGAAAATAAAAAGTGTCGTGCATCTGCCGCGCTGGGTGTTCGGGAGGAATATTGAGCGCGGTGAAGTTATTAAATTCGGTCTCTATATCTGGACCTTCGGCTACCACAAATCCCATATCTGCGAAAATTTCAGTAAGCTCATCAAGCACTTGGCTAACCGGATGAACCGTCCCCGCTTGCTCCGGTCGCGCAGGCGCAGTTACATCTATTCCCTGTTCAGAGAGATCAGCTAGCAACTCCTCAGACTCCAAGGCAACCCGACGGGCTTTAATTGCCTCAGTGAGCTCGGCCTTAAGTAAATTAAATACCATTCCTGCAGACTGACGCTGCTTCGGCTCTAATGAACCGAGGCCCCGCATCAATCCACTTAGGCGGCCCTTCTTTCCCAAAACCGAGATACGCAATTTTTCAAGCGCAGCAAGGTCCGATGCCGTTTCGATAGCATCAAGAAATTCCACCCTAACTTGATCGCTTAGTTGCTTTGCTTCCATACGTGCACTTTTAAGTAAGTGCTTCTGAAACAAGGGAATACCAACCACAAATCAGGACCGGTAGTAATCCCTATCTTATCTCTGGGCCGCCTCTTCCCCATTCAAGATGGCGGTAACGCTGCCTGAGCCTGATCGACCAGCTCCTTAAATGATTCCGGCGCACTCACAGCCAAGTCAGCAAGAACCTTTCGGTCCAACTCTACACCTGCCTTGGTTAGCCCGTGAATAAACTGCCCATATGTTAAGCCATGAATACGAACGCCAGCGTTGATACGCTGAATCCACAGGGCTCGGAATGCCCTCTTGCGATTGCGCCGGTCACGATAAGCGTATTGGCGACCTTTCTCCACGGCCTGATTGGCAGCTCTGATAGTATTTTTACGCCGACCATAATAGCCTTTTGCCGATTTCAGCACTTTCTTGTGCCGCGCATGCTTGGTCACGCCGCGTTTAACACGTGACATTAAAGACCCCTAACCATTTCGAAGGAAATTCCGTTTGACAATCTGTGCATCTGGTGCGGCCATGGTAGTTGAATGCCGAGAGTTACGCAGAAACTTCTTCGTTCGTTTGATCATACCGTGACGTTTCCCGGCATGGTTCATGCGAACTTTACCTGTAGCGGTTAGTGCAAACCGTTTCTTGGCACTTGATTTAGTCTTGATCTTAGGCATTTCCCACTCATTCAGTCCCTCGGCACTGCCAGCCGCCGTTCGCTGAGGAAGCGCCGGTTTATACCGGGCCACTCGGCCCATTGCAAGCACACAGAGAGATTGCCCGCTCTTACCTCAAGGCCTACATCTGCCACTTTAGCGAGGTGCCACCACCATCGTCATCTGCCGACCCTCTAACCTCGGCATCTGCTCAACTTTGGCAACATCATCGAGGTCACCCTTAACTTTCATCAGCACGTCCATGCCAAGTTCTTGGTGCGCCATCTCGCGGCCCCGAAATCGCATAGTCACTTTAACCTTGTCACCGGTTCCAAGAAATTTGGCAATCGCACGCATCTTGACGTCGTAATCGTGGGCGTCAATACCCGGTCTCATTTTGATTTCTTTGACATCAATTGTCTTCTGTTTCTTGCGAGCTTGGTTGGCGCGCTTCTGCGCCTCATATTTAAACTTCCCATAATCAAGGATTTTGCATACTGGCGGAGCCGCATTAGGGGATACTTCTACTAAGTCAAGGCCTGAGTCTTTTGCGCGATCAAGCGCGTCCTGTACTGGCAATACCCCCAACATCTCTCCATTTTCATCGACCACTCGAACAGATGTTACTCCGATTTGGTCGTTGACCCGAGGGCCCTCCCGAACGGGTGGCACGGGCTGATGGAATCTAGCTATCTATCAATCTCCTCTGTGATTATGCCATATTGGGCTACCCAACTAAGGACCCTACATATGGCTGGGTTAAAATATAAAGTCTGATCTCCCGATTGTCCTCATCATAGCACTCGAATGGCCGATCATGATCTTGCTCATGCAGGCGCTTTCCCGACATCAGAAAGTTTAGCTACAGCCTGAGCGAGCGCAAGCACTTCTTGGTCCTTGCCACCCAGCCAGCGTAGCGAAACTGTGCTTTGTTCCGCCTCCCGGGCGCCCACAACCAGTATAACCGGGATTTTTGCATGCGTATGCTCGCGCACCTTATAATTTATCGTCTCGTTTCGAAGATCAATCTCCGAGCGTAGTCCGGCTGATTGAAGGGCTTCGTTTACTTCCAATGCATAGCTATCACTTTCATTGGTAATAGTAGCCACAACAGCCTGCATCGGGGCTATCCATAAGGGAAACCTACCCGCATAATGTTCCACAAGTATGCCAATAAATCGCTCAAAAGATCCCAGAATTGCACGATGCAGCATCACCGGCTGGCGCTTCTCACCATCCGCGCTTACGTAGGTAGCGTCCAATCTTTCAGGCAGCACGAAGTCTACTTGTAAGGTACCACATTGCCACTCACGGCCGATCGCATCTCGAAGCACAAATTCTAGTTTCGGACCATAAAAGGCCCCCTCACCCGGATTTACAGCGTAATCGAGCCCAGTTTGATCCAACGCATCCTTGAGTGATCGCTCGGCCCGATCCCAAACCCCATCATCGCCAGCCCTCATCTGAGGCCGGTCAGAGAATTTTACAATTACTTCATCAAAGCCAAAATCGCGATATATACTCATTAGTAGTTCACAAAAACTGGCGGTTTCCTGATTTACCTGATCCTCGGTGCAGAAAATATGAGCATCATCTTGCACGAATGCCCGAAGCCGCATGAGCCCATGAAGAGCGCCCGACGGTTCATTCCGATGGCAAGAGCCAAATTCAGCCATTCTCAAAGGCAAGTCACGGTAGCTTTTAAGGCCCTGACGAAAGATTTGGACATGGCCCGGACAATTCATTGGCTTAAGTGCAAGCACCCGTTCTTCTGATTCCGCGGTAAACATATGGTCGCGAAATTTTTCCCAATGGCCCGACTTTTCCCATAAAACACGGTCAAACAATTGGGGCGTGCGCACTTCAATGTAGCCTGCCGCCTCGAGTCTACGACGCATGTACGACTCAATAACCCTGTACAGGGTCCAACCCTTCGCATGCCAAAATACGCTGCCAGTTGCCTCCTCCTGGATGTGGAATAGACCCATTCCCGGTCCCAAGCGACGGTGGTCACGACGTTCGGCCTCTTCGAGCACATGAAGGTATCTCTCTAGATCCTTTTTGGTCGCCCATGCCGTACCGTATATCCTCTGCAGCATCTCGTTGCGACTGTCGCCCCTCCAATAGGCTCCCGCAACCTTCATTAGCTTAAAATTAGACCCGAGTTTGCCGGTTGACGGCAAATGCGGCCCCCTACACAGATCTACGAATTCACCTTGTTTGTATATCGTTAAAATCTCACTCTCAGGAAGATCCAGCACTATTTCAGCCTTATATTGTTCACCAATTGAGCTGAAAAAATCTATCGCATGCTCTCTATCCCATATCTCCCTGGTGATAGCTTCATCGCGCGAGACAATTTCGTGCATTCGCTGTTCTAAGTTGACGAGATCATCTGGTGTAAATGGTTCTGAACGCGCAAAATCGTAATAAAACCCGTCCTTTATAACCGGACCTATCGTAACCTGAATGTCAGGCCAGAGCTCTTTGGCAGCCTCAGCGAGCACATGTGCTGCGTCGTGACGCAACAACTCAAGAGCATCATCGTCTTTTACAGTTACGATACTCACAGCGGCGTCGGATCCGATCTTGGAAGAGAGATCGACCAATTTCCCGTCAATACGCGCTGCTAAAGCGGCCTTTGCTAGGCCGGGGCCTATATGGGCAGCCACCTCACCAGCGGTAACCCCAGCCAAAAAACGACGGGTGTTTCCGTCCGGTAACGTGACAGCTACGTTATTTTGATTAGCTGTTTTAGACACTGTTTGCCATGTATATGATAGGGCCGCGGACAATGAGGATGTTAAAATCGCCTGTCAAGCGATAGCCCTGGCAGCTTTTACAGCCTCCCATACCGAGATTCCGGGAAGATTTCTGATTTGACCATGAGGCGCTGCCTCTACAATAACAACTTTTGGTCCGCGTGGCACACATAAAGCCGGATCTGAAGCAGCACCAAACAACACCACCGTTGGCGTTCCACATGATGCAACGATATGCATCGGTCCAGTGTCGTTACCCACCGCAACATAGCTGCAACGGGCAAGCCGCGCAATTTGCGCAAAACTAGTCCTTCCAGCAAGCTCAACAACTCCCGGTGCATCTCGGGCAATAGAATGTTGAAGATCTTTTTCAGAATTGTCCCCTATTAGACATACCTGAGCACCACAGCGCATTAACTGTTGCGCAAGGCCTGCGTAGAGATTCGGGGGCCAACGTTTTTCTTTTCGGCCGCTCGCGCCACCCGGCACCAACAAAGCAATCTTTCCTGAAAGCCTGAACTCCCCAATATCCTCATCCAACCAATCTAGACATGCCGCATCGACCTCCCTAATTCCCGCTACTTGGAGCTGCTGTGCCTGGCGGTCGATAGTATGCATCGAATCGCGTTGAGAGTTATCGTGCGGGTGCGAACAACCGCGCACAATACCAGACCATTCGGGACGTTGCCTCCGTGGAAACTGCCGAAAATACCAACCCGAACGATCTGAGGTCTGTAGATCATAGACGCGGGTAAAGTCTTCCTCAATCAGTCGACGCCGGAAAGTCAGCCAACCGCGCAATTGGTACCAAGAGGGCCGCTCATCTATCCAAATCTCGTCAAACCAACCACTTTTACGAGCTAACTTAGTAAAGCGGGGAGTGGTAAGAAGCGTGATGTGGGCACTACCGTGATAACGGCGAATCGCCATGAAGGGCCCGCATGCCTGGATAAAATCACCCAAGGCGCCAAGCTTAATGACGAGTATCCTAGGCGTCATACTCAACTTACAAAAGCACTCTGTGTCAGTACTTCTCGGTATGTATTCATCGTGCAATCCCGCATATTTTCAACTGTAAATCTGCGGCGCGCATGGGCGATTGCCTCTTGTGCCAATTTTTCTCGCTCTTCCGTAGCCAACGCAAGCGAACGAGCCAAAGCGGTAGCCAGATCTTTCGGATCTCCAGGGCGAAACATCCACCCAGTCTTTCCGGATAGGATGGTTTCGCGCGAAGCCCCGTGATCACTTGCTACGACTGGCCGCCCCATGGCCTGCGCTTCCACCATGACTCGGCCAAATGCTTCTGGCTCAATCGACGCGGATACCACCACGTCTGACAACATGTAGGCGGCCGGCATATCTCGACAATGGCCCGGAAGATGTACAATATCTCCTAAATTGCGCCGCTTAATTAGAATTTCCAACTCATGCCTATAGCGTCGGCGTCCTTGATCATCACCTATGATCAAACATCTAAGATCGCGTCGACCAAGTAGTGCAAGAGCCTCGATCAGAATTTTTTGCCCTTTCCATCTTGCGAGTCTACCTGGCATCATGATGACCGGAATCGGCTCAGCGAGTCTCCACTCGTTGGCAAGACCTACGATACGCTCAGGTGCCACCCGCGCCGGATCAAACAAATCGGTATCAATACCCCGGTAGATCACGCGC